>NZ_SDFT01000019.1:0-20277 GCF_004916815.1 Pantoea sp. R102 | reverse complement strand
ATCGCCGACGCGCACGATGCCGCTGTTAAGCGCAATCAGATTCAGGCCGAAATCGATATCTCCGCTGCCGTCCTGCGCGCTGCGAAAACGCTGCAGCGTGGCGAGCGGTTCGCCCTGCGGGTGCTTGCGACCGCTTTCGGTGCCGATGGTGGTAAACACGCAGCGGCTGCACGGCTTCGGCATCTCGAAGGTGATCTCGCCGATCTTAATACGTTTCCAGCTGTCCTCGTCCCAGGCGCTGGCGCCGCTGACGATCAGATTGGGGCGGAACTGTTCCAGCCGCACGCTGGCCGGACAGCGCTGCTGCAGATCCTGCAGCGACGCCATGTTGACCAGCAGGTAAGGGAAGCCGTCAGCGAACCCCAGCGGGACCTGGCCGAAGCGTTTTACCCGGCGTGACGGCTCAGGGCCAACCCAGCGCAGCTGCACCGGGCGCGGGAAAAAGCCGCTCAGCCACTGGTTGATGGTGTCAGGCGCAATACGGGCGGTGAACTGGTTGCCCCACACTTCCGTCGGTGCCGGCTGGGTGCTGAAATCGCTGAATCGGATCAGCGCCTGGCTGCCGTCCGGCGCGGTGATGAATAGCCCGTCGGGCAGCAGGGCGGGCGTGAAACGCACCATCTCCGGAAACTGGCGGGCGGTAATAAAGGTCCCGTCCGCTTCGGTCACCATAAAGATGCGATCGAAGGCCAGACCGCTTTCCAGCACCTGCGCGTGTGACAGCTGCAAACCACGCATCGATTTAACCGGGTGAATATACAGGCGAGACAGGGTAATCATCACAACTCCGTACAGACAAAAAGAAGCTAACTTTATGACATAGGACGCTGATTCGCTATAATGCGCAACAATTTTAGCAAGAGTAAAAGTGACGATATGAATTCTCTGTTTGCCAGTACGGCGCGTGGGCTCGAAGAGCTGTTGAAAACTGAGCTGGACGCGCTGGGTGCGCAGGATTTGCAGGTGGTGCAGGGCGGCGTCCACTTCCGAGCCGACGACCGCGTAATGTACCAAAGCCTGCTGTGGAGCCGTCTGGCTTCACGTATTTTGCTGCCGCTGGGAGAATTCGGCGTCTGGAGCGATCTCGATCTCTACGTCGGCGCGCAAAGCATCCCGTGGAGCGAGCTGTTTGACAGCAACACCACGTTCGCCATCCACTTCAGCGGCACCAATGAGGTGATTCGCAACAGTCAGTTTGGTGCGCTGCGCATCAAAGATGCGATTGTCGATAGCTTTACCCGGCAGAATCTGGAGCGGCCGAGTGTCGATCGCGAGCAGCCGGGCATCCGCATCAACGCGTGGCTGAACAAAGATCGCGTTAGCATCGCGCTGGATCTCAGCGGCACTGCACTGCACCAGCGCGGCTATCGTCAGCAAACCGGCCAGGCACCGCTGAAAGAGAACCTGGCGGCGGCGATTGTGATGCGCTCCGGCTGGCAGAACGGCACGCCGCTGGTCGATCCGATGTGCGGCTCCGGTACGCTCCTGATTGAAGCGGCGCTGATCGCCTGCGATCGCGCGCCGGGCCTGCTGCGTTCGCACTGGGGCTTCAGCCGCTGGAAACGCCACAACAATGCACTGTGGCAGGAGGTGCGCAGCGACGCGCTGCAGCGTGCGCGCGCCGGCACGGCCGCCACCACGTCACGCTTCTTTGGCTATGATAATGATGGTCGCGTGCTGGAGTGGGCACGTGCCAACGCACGCCGCGCCGGCGTGTTTGATCTGTTCACCTTTGCGCAGCAGGATGTGCTGCAGCTGAAAAATCCGCTGGCGGGCGAAGCGATGCGCGGTACGGTGCTGAGTAACCCGCCGTACGGTGAGCGTCTGGAGAGCGAGCCGGCGCTGATTGCGCTGCACAGCCAGCTGGGCCGCATCATGAAACAGCAGTTTGGCGGCTGGAATTTGTCGCTGTTCAGCGCCTCACCCGAGCTGCTCAGCTGCCTGCAGCTGCGCGCCGATCGCCAGTTTAAAGCGAAAAACGGTCCGCTGGAGTGCGTACAGAAGAACTACCAGCTGGCGGAGAACAGCGCCGAAGGCGGCGCACAGATTGCCGAAGACTTTGCTAACCGCCTGCGTAAGAACAGCAAAAAACTGGACAAGTGGGCGCGCCAGTCGAATATTGACTGCTACCGCCTGTATGACGCCGATCTGCCGGAGTATAACGTGGCGGTCGATCGCTACGCCGACTGGGTGGTGATTCAGGAGTACGCGCCGCCGAAAACCGTGGACGCGACCAAAGCGCGTCAGCGCCTGTTTGACGTGATCGGTGCCACGCTGAGCGTACTGGAGATATCGGCCAATCGCCTGGTGCTGAAAACCCGCGAACGGCAGAAGGGCAAAAACCAGTACCAGAAGCTGAGCGAGAAGGGCGAATTCTTTGAAGTGCAGGAGTTTAACGCGCGGCTGCTGGTGAACCTGACGGATTATCTCGATACCGGCCTGTTCCTCGACCACCGTATCGCGCGCCAGATGCTGGGCCAGATGAGCCAGGGGAAAGATTTCCTTAACCTGTTCTCCTACACCGGTAGCGCCAGCGTGCATGCCGGGCTGGGCGGCGCCAAATCCACCACCACGGTCGATATGTCGCGCACCTATCTGGAGTGGGCCGAACGTAACCTGCGCCTGAATGGATTAACCGGGCGCCAGCATCGCCTGATGCAGGCGGACTGCCTGAGCTGGCTGCGCGAAAGCGATGAGCAGTTCGATCTGATCTTTATCGATCCGCCGACCTTCTCCAACTCCAAACGCATGGAAGATGACTTCGATGTGCAGCGCGACCACCTGATGCTGCTGCAGAACCTGAAGCGCATGCTGCGTCGCGGCGGCACCATTATGTTCTCCAATAACAAGCGCGGCTTCAAAATGGATCTGGACGGCTTGCAGCGTCTGGGTCTGCAGGCGCAGGAAATAACGCAAAAAACGCTGTCGCAGGACTTTGCGCGCAACCGTCAAATTCACAACTGCTGGCTGGTAAGCCACGCCGGTAAGGAATAAGTTTTATGTCACTGATCAGTATCCATGGCGCTTACCTGTCGTTCAGCGATGCGCCGCTGTTGGATAACACCGAACTGCATATCGAAGAGGGCGAGCGCGTCTGTCTGGTTGGGCGCAACGGCGCCGGTAAATCGACGCTGATGAAAATCATCAATGGCGAACAGCCGCTGGATGACGGCCGCATTATTTATGAGCAGGATTTAGTGGTTGCGCGGCTGCAACAGGATCCGCCACGCAATATCACCGGTTCAGTGTACGACTTCGTTGCCGAAGGCGTGGCCGAACAGGCTGAGCACCTTAAGGCATATCACGCCATATCGCACCTGGTGATGGAAGATCCGAGCGAGAAAAACCTCAACGAAATGGGGCGACTGCAGACGATTCTCGACCATCACAACCTGTGGCAGCTCGACAGCCGTATCAACGATGTGCTGCAGCAAATCGGGCTGCAGCCGGACACCGAGCTGTCGTCACTCTCCGGTGGCTGGCTGCGTAAAGCCGCGCTGGGCCGTGCGCTGGTCAGCAACCCGCGCGTGCTGATGCTCGACGAACCGACTAACCACCTCGATATTGAAACCATCGACTGGCTGGAAAGCTTCCTGAAAACCTTCAACGGCAGCATCGTGTTTATTTCGCACGACCGCTCGTTTATCCGCAATATGGCGACGCGCATCGTCGACCTCGATCGCGGCAAGCTGGTGTCGTGGCCGGGCGATTACGATCAGTTCCTGCTCGGCAAAGAGGAAGCGCTGCGCGTTGAAGAGATGCAAAACGCCGAATTCGACCGCAAGCTGGCGCAGGAAGAAGTGTGGATTCGCCAGGGCATCAAAGCGCGTCGCACCCGTAACGAAGGCCGCGTGCGCGCGCTGAAAGCGCTGCGTCGTGAACGCTCCGAACGGCGTGACGTGATGGGCAAAGCCAATATGCAGGTCGGTGAAGCGGCGCGTTCCGGCAAAATCGTCTTTGAGCTGGAAAACGTGGATTACGGCGTTGACGGCAAAACGCTGGTGAAGGATTTCTCTACCCAGGTGCAGCGCGGCGACAAAATCGCCCTGATTGGCCCGAACGGCTGCGGTAAAACCACGCTGCTGCGCCTGATGCTCGGCCAGCTGAAGGCAGATGCCGGTCGCGTGCACTGCGGCACCAAACTGGAAATCGCCTACTTCGATCAGCATCGCGCGGAGCTCGATCCGGATAAAACTGTGATGGATAACCTGGCGGAAGGCAAACAGGAAGTGATGGTCAACGGCAAGCCGCGCCACGTGCTCGGCTATCTGCAGGACTTCCTGTTCCACCCGAAACGCGCCATGACGCCGGTGCGTGCGCTGTCCGGCGGCGAGCGTAACCGCCTGCTGCTGGCGCGTCTGTTCCTCAAGCCCAGTAACCTGTTGATTCTTGACGAACCGACCAACGACCTCGACGTCGAAACGCTCGAGCTGCTGGAAGAGCTGGTGGATGGCTATCAGGGCACCGTACTGCTGGTGAGCCACGATCGTCAGTTTGTGGATAACACCGTGACCGAATGCTGGATCTTTGAAGGCAACGGCGAGATCGGTACCTTCGTCGGTGGCTACCATGATGCGCAGCAGCAGCGCGCCGCTTACAAGCAGACCAAAGCTGCACCGGTCAAAAGCGCAGCGGCTAAACCGGCAGAAAAAGCCGACGCCCCCAAACGCAGCGCAGGCAAGCTAAGCTATAACCTGACGCGTGAACTGGAACAGCTGCCGCAAAAGCTGGAGCAGCTGGAGACGCGTATCGGTGAGCTGCAGGCGCAGATGAGTCATCCGGACTTCTTCAGCCAGCCGCACGACAAAACGCAGCCGGTGCTGGATGCGCTGGCGCAGGCGGAGCAGGAGCTGGAAACCACCTTTGAACGGTGGGAAGAGCTGGAAGCGCTGAAAAACGGCGCATAACGCAGAGGGAGTCAGCATGTGTGCCACGCATCAGACGCAGCACTGGATGCTCTGTCCGCAGTGTGATTTAACCGTAAAACTGCCCGCCGTACCGGTGGGCAGCCGTGCGCGCTGTCCGCGCTGTCACACCACGCTGGTGGCTAACTGGCACGAACCGCGTAAACGTCCCACCGGCTATGCGCTGGCGGCGCTGTTTATGCTGCTGCTGGCCAATCTGTTTCCGTTTATCAGCATGCATGTGGCTGGGCTCAGCAGCCAGATCTCGCTGATGGCTATCCCGCAGGTGATGGATCGCGAGGATTATCGCAGCCTCGCCACACTGTTCCTGCTGTTTGTGCAGGGCATTCCGGCTTTCTGCATGATTGCCATTCTGCTGCTGGTCAATCCGGTGCGCTTGCCGCACAGCCTGCGACTCGGGCTGACACGCATTCTGTTTCAATTGCGCAGCTGGGGTATGGCAGAAATTTTCATGGCCGGCGTGCTGGTCAGCTTCGTCAAACTGATGGCCTACGGTGAAATTGGCCTTGGCAGCAGTTTCTGGCCGTGGTGCCTGTTTTGTCTGCTGCAGCTGCGTGCGTTTCAGTGCGTCGATCGCCGCTGGGTCTGGCAGCGCATCGACCCGCTGCCGCCGCTGCCGCAAACGCCGCAGGCGGGCATCAGCGGACTGAAGCAGGGGTTGCGCAGCTGTCCGTGCTGCACCGCGATTCTGCCGGCCGCGCAGAAAACCTGTCCGCGCTGCGGCGTGAGCGCTGCGCCGCGCAGGCAGCACAGCCTGCAGTGGACGCTGGCGCTGCTGATCACCTCGGTGATGCTGTATATCCCGTCGAATATTATGCCGATCATGGTGACCGAAACGCTCGGCTCGCAGTATCCGTCCAACATTATGGCCGGCGTCATTTTGCTGTGGAGCGATGGCTCCTGGCCGGTCGCGCTGGTGATTTTTATCGCCAGTATTATGGTGCCTTCGCTGAAGATGGTGGCGATTGGCTGGCTGTGCTGGCACGCCAGCGGTCGCGGCCGGCGCGACAGCGAGAAGATGCACCTGATTTATGAGGTGGTGGAGTTTGTTGGCCGCTGGTCAATGATTGATGTGTTTGTGATCGCTGTGCTTTCTGCGCTGGTGCGCATGGGCCAGCTGATGAGTGTTTACCCTGCGCCAGGCGCGCTATTGTTTGCGCTGGTGGTGATCCTGACTATGTTCGCCGCCATGACGTTTGATCCGCGCCTGATTTGGGATCGCCTACAGGAAACTGAACGTAAGGAGCCGCGTCTTGACGGACAACCAACACGGCATTGCTAACGTCGACCAGATTAAACGCTGGTCGCCGGTGTGGATCGTACCTATCGTCACGCTGTTAATCGGCGGATGGATTCTGTTTTATCACTTCAGCCATCAGGGACCGCAGGTCACGCTGATCACCGAAAACGCCGAAGGCATTGTTGCCGGTAAAACCACCATTAAAAGCCGCAGCGTCGACGTGGGCACCGTCGAAAGCGCGGTGCTGACGGACGATCTGCACCATGTGGAGATCACCGCGCGCCTGAATGCCGGCATGGAAAAACTGCTACATAAAGACAGCGTGTTTTGGGTGGTGAAGCCGCAGATTGGCCGGGAAGGGGTGACGGGCCTCGGTACGCTGCTCTCCGGCGCCTACATTGAACTGCAGCCCGGCGCCAAAGGGGATAAGCCAGAGCACTATCAGCTGCTCGATGCGCCGCCGCTGGCCCCGCCGGATGCCAAAGGTATTCGCGTCATCCTCGACAGCAAAAAAGCCGGCCAGCTTAATCCGGGCGATCCGGTGCTGTTCCGCGGCTATCGCGTCGGCACGGTGGAAACCAGCACCTTTGATACCGACAAGCGCATGATGACCTATCAGCTGTTCATCGCCGCGCCTTACGATCGGCTAATTACCACCAATGTGCGCTTCTGGAAAGACAGCGGCATTGCGGTGGATATGTCCGCTTCCGGCATGCGCGTCGAAATGGGCTCGCTGACGACCCTGTTCAGCGGTGGCGTGAGCTTTGACGTGCCGGACGGCTGGGAACTCGGCGAGCTGGCCAAAAACCAGGACGACTACCATCTGTATGATGACCAGCGCAGCATTCAGGATTCGCTGTACACCAAACACACCGATTTCCTGATGTTCTTCAGCGACTCGATTCGTGGTCTGCAGGTCGGCGCTCCGGTAGAGTTCCGCGGCATTCGTCTTGGTACCGTGGCTCAGGTGCCTTACATGATCCCGGGCGTGAATCAGGCGCTGAACACCGATTACCGCGTGCCGGTGCTGATCCGCATCGAGCCGGACCGCTTTATCAGCCGTCTGGGTGGCGACTTCAATCTTGAACAGCATCTGCAGGATGGCAAGAAACGCGGCCTGCGCGCCACGCTGAAAACCGGCAACCTGCTGTCCGGTGCGCTGTTTGTCGATCTCGACTTCTATGACAATGCACCGGCTTACAAAGGACCGAACGAAGTGGCGGGGCTGGAAGTGATTCCGACCGTAAGCGGCGGTCTGAGCCAGATTCAGCAGAAACTGATGGCGGCGCTGGATAAGATCAACGCGCTGCCGCTCAACCCGATGATCAACCAGGCCACCGGCACGCTGAAAGAGAGCCAGCGCACCCTGCAGCAGCTGCAGAAAACGCTGGATAACCTCAATCAGATCACCGCCAACCCGGCGATGAAAACGCTGCCGGCCGATATGCAGCAAACCCTGCGCGAGCTTAATCGCAGCATGAAGGGGCTGCAGCCGGGATCGCCAGCCTATAACAAACTGGTGGGCGACATGCAGCGCCTTGACCAGGTGCTGCGCGAATTGCAGCCGGTGCTGAAAACGCTCAACAGCAAGAGCAACGCGCTGGTATTTGAAGCCAAACCGGGTCAGGATCCGCAGCCAAAGAGGGCGAAACAGTGAAAAAAGGGCTGATTATCGGTGCTGTGCTGCTGCTGGCGGGCTGCAGCAGCACCATCGACACCACTTATTACCAGCTGCCTGCGGGCAGCAATATGGCGCGCGTCAGCAGTGACGCCTCCGCCAGCCAGCCGATGATTTGGGTTGAACAGGTGAGCGTGCCGGATTATCTCGCTGGCAACGGGCTGGTTTATCAAACCAGCGACGTGAAGTACGTGATTGCCGCCAATAATCTGTGGGCCAGTCCGCTCGACCAGCAGCTGCAGCAGACACTGGTGAGTAACCTCGGCCAGGCGTTGCCCGGCCGGCTGGTGGCCAGTCAGCCGCTGGGTGACACGCACGATACGCTCAGCGTGCACGTCACCGGCTTCCATGGTCGCTATGACGGCAAGGTGGTAGTAAGCGGTGAATGGCTGTTACAACATCAAGGCCGGCTTATCAAACATGGCTTTAATCTGACGCTGCCGCAGACCGAAGATGGCTACGATGCGCTGGTGCGCACGCTGGCGCTCGGCTGGCAGCAAACGGCACAGCAAATCGCTAACAGCGTGGTGACGCTAAATTAGGATTTGTTCGATGCTTATGCTAAGTCCCTGATTTGCCGTTATGTGACGGCGCGCAAATCAGGGACTTTTTTATTGCGGAATCAGCCAGATATGGCGGCGGCACTGAGGGATTTGTGTCGATTTCACGGCAAATTGATGACATTGGCGTGAATTTTGCGCATTGACCTTTCACCCACCACAGGTTAGAACATTACTGTGGTTGAACATTAATTCACCACTCTTTCTTTCCACCAGATTCCACCAGACCTGAAATGAGGGAAACGAGGTATGAAGAGACAGAAGAGAGACCGCCTGGAACGAGCACATTCACGAGGCTATCAGGCAGGCATTACCGGCCGCTCAAAAGAGATATGCCCTTATCAAATGATCGATGCCCGGTCTCACTGGTTGGGAGGTTGGCGACAAGCCATGGAGGACAGGTCGGCGGTGGCTTAGGCACCGTCGGATGTCTGTAAACAGGAAAAAAAACCTCCGCTGCGTGCGGAGGTTTTTGTTGGCGGGTCAGAACGCTGAAGTGTCTTTAAACAGGCCCACTTTCAGGTCAGTCGCGGTGTAAATCAGGTTACCGTCGACGAACACTTCGCCATCGGCCACGCCCATCACCAGCTTGCGGTTGATGACGCGTTTGAAGTGAATTTTGTAAGTAACCAGCTTCGCCGTCGGCAGAACCTGGCCGGTGAATTTCACTTCACCCACACCCAGCGCACGGCCTTTACCTTCCGCACCCAGCCAGCCGAGATAGAAGCCAACCAGCTGCCACATAGCATCCAGACCCAGACAGCCTGGCATCACCGGATCGCCTTTAAAGTGGCAAACAAAGAACCACAGGTCAGGGCGGATATCCAGTTCGGCTTCCACATAACCTTTATCGAATTTGCCGCCGTCTTCGGTCATTTTGACCACGCGGTCCATCATCAACATGTTGTCAGACGGAAGCGGTGGGCCATTCTCGCCAAACAGTTCGCCGCGACCAGAGGCAATCAGGTCTTCTTTGCTATAGGATTCGCGTTTATCTACCATGTTCTCAATATGCCTTCTTTTAGTGAAGCCCGAATATTAGCGAACAGTTGTACGCTGGGCAATGTAATCAGCTGTGGTTGAACCAGTTGAGCCAGCGTAATGGCCAGGGCCGCGGTCGGTTTTCCTGCTGATTGAGCTGAGTAATGCGCTCCTGAATAGTGCTCAGCAGCGAGTCGCCGCTTTCGCTCTGCCAGGCAATACCGGTTAACAGCGGCAGCGCTTCGTCAACGCGCTCAATCGCCCAGATATGGAACTGGCCCTGCTGCACCGCTTCTACCACGTCGTCGCTGAGGCTGAGATGGCGCACGTTGCTGGCAGGCAGAATCACGCCCTGTTTGCCGGTCAGCTCGCGCGACTGGCAGATATGGAAGAAGCCTTCGATTTTCTCATTCAGACCACCCACCGGCTGCACGTTACCAAACTGGTCCACCGAACCGGTAACGGCAATCTGCTGGTTCAGCGGCTGGTTTGCCAGCGCGCTGATCAGCACACACAGCTCGGCCAGCGAGGCGCTGTCACCGTCGACTTCGGAGTAGGACTGCTCAAACACCAGCGATGCCGAGAAGGGCAGCTGCTGTTCCAGCTCCAGCTCCGAAATCAGATATGCCTGCATGATCATCATGCCTTTGGCGTGGATGTTGCCGCCAAGCTCCGCTTTGCGCTCCACGTCGGTAAACTCGCCATCGCCCGGGTGCACAACACAGGTGATGCGTGACGGCTCGCCCCACGGACGTGGATGGCCAGGGAATTCAATCACCGACAGGCCGTTGATCTGACCAACTACTTCGCCTTCCGTTTCGATCATGATCTGATTTAACAGGATCTCATCGCGCATCCGGTCGGCGAGGAAACTTTCGCGCCACTGGCGTGCTTCCAGCGCCTCTTTCAGCGCCTCGCCATTCAGTGTCTCACCGTGCAGCGCGGCTTCCTGCAGCTGACGGCGCAGCCAGCGCGGGCACAGCGGCAGCGTGTCCTGATCGCCGGTCAGACGCACCGCTTCCTGGATCAGCAGCGGCCAGAAATCAGCTTCGGGTGGCGTCAGACCGGCCAGCTCCGCCTGACATAGCGTCCAGCGGCACCAGTTGGCCATATCCTCCTCATCAACCAGCTGGAGATTCTCTTCGAACTCGCTGTAAAGCGCCATTTCGTGCACTTCAACGTCCAGTTCCTGGAAGCTGGCCAGCGCCTCGCGATCGCCGCATAAAATCAGACGCAGCTGCAGCGGCAGCGGGGGAATGGTGACCGGCAACGGGCGGCGCTCGTCCGGTGAATACCAGTCAAAGCGGCCCAGCTCAATCACTTTGCGCAGGCGCAACCACAGCAGCGGCTGCGCCAGCAGGGTATTGATCGACAGAATCAGCGTGCCACCGTTAGCCTGATGCAGCAGACCGGGCTCCAGCTGTACGCGATCTTTATACTGACGCACGCAGCCAAACAGCTGCTCGGACTCAATCCAGTCGGCGTAATGCACGCCGCCGGTGCTGGTGAAGGGACGGCTGGCATCGACAGGCGGTTGCAGGCTGACGTTGTCGCCCATCACATGGTAATCACCGCCGTACAGCGCGTCCTCGTCAGGCTGAAAGCGCTGCGCCGCCTCGGCAATCCACGCCAGATAATCACTGTTTTCCTGGCTGCGTAATAGCAGCAGCGGAAAGCCCAGCGTTTGATGATGTAAATGCGCCAGCGCATTCAGCAGACGCGGCTGAACCGCGGCAAGCGTATCGCTATCTTCCAGAGAGACGGTTGAGAAAAGTGATTGGTAGCGTGAGCTATCCGGCTGCAGGGCTTGCCACGTAAGTTGAGTGCTGGTCAAAATATTCGCATTAGTCTGGTTCAGGAAAAGCGCGATTATACAGGATTCAACCCGGTTAAGCACGGCGCACTTCCGGCCTGAACTGTGATGGCCGCAACATGTTTTTCCTTGCTGCATCCGGGAAAAAAGCTGTTATTCTTAGTTTGTTACGTGATCACGATGAGATTCCGATGAAATACCAGCAACTCGAAAATCTTGAAAGTGGATGGAAGTGGAAATACCTGGTGAAAAAGCATCGGGAAGGTGAGCTGATCACCCGGCATATTGAGCTGAGCGCTGCGCAGGCGGCGGTAGAGACGTTGCTGGCGATGGAGAATAACCCGGTTGAGGTCGGTGACTGGATCGCAAAGCATATCCATCCGGAGCTGGAAAACCGTCTGAAACAGACCATACGCGCGCGGCGCAAACGTCATTTCAACGCAGAGCATCAGCACACGCGGAAAAAATCGATCGATCTGGAGTATCTGGTGTGGCAGCGTCTGGCCGGTCTGGCGCAGCGTCGTAACAGCACCCTGTCAGAGACCATTGTTCAGCTAATCGAAGATGCAGAACGCAAAGAGAAGTATGCCAGTCAGATGTCGACGCTGAAGCAGGATCTGCAGGCGATTCTGGGTAAAGGCGGCGCGGATAACGAATAGCAAAAAATTGCGTGTGATAAAAAGCCAAAAAAACCCCGCCGAAGCGGGGTTTTTTATTGCGCGATAACTTAAGCCTGTGGCTGAGTTACAACGTCTTTGATACCTTTCACGTCGATTTCAACGCGACGGTCTGGCGCCAGGCAGTCGATCAGGGCATTGCGGCCTTTCACGCTGTCACAGGTGTTGCCAGTAACTGGGTTAGATTCACCCATGCCACGTGCAGAGATCTTGTTAGCCGGGATACCTTTAGATACCAGGTAGTCGACAACAGACTGAGCACGTTTCTCAGACAGTTTCTGGTTGTACTGGTCTGAACCGATGCGGTCGGTGAAGCCCAGAACCACAACAGAACCGTCTTTCGGATCCATTGAGCTCAGCTGGCTGTACAGCTGATCCAGAGCCTGCTGGCCTTCTGGCTTCAGGGTAGATTTGTTGAAGGTGAACAGCACGTCAGACTTCAGAGTGAAACGCTTGGTTTCAACAACCGGAGCCGGAGCTGGCGCTGGAGCAACAACTGGAGCTGCAGCTTCGTCCTGACCGAAACGGTAAGAAACGCCGACGCTCAGCATGCTGTTGTCTGGACGCGCACCAACGGTACCTGCGTCACCGATGTTGTTAACCCACTGGTAGTCCAGGCGAGTCGCCCAGTTTTTGGTCAGTGCGTATTCAACACCAACAGCAGCCAGCGGAGAAACGCCGGTGTCGTGGTTGCTGATACGAGTGCCGTCAGCTACGTTAGCCTGAGTTGAGTCTGCACGCCAAACCATGCCACCCAGACGGGTGTACACGTCCAGATCGTCAGCAATTGGGTAGCTCAGTTTAGCTGCCAGCTGTACGCCCTGTGCTTTGAATGCGCCGTTAACTTGGTTGCCTTTGTTCGGCATACGGCCCAGCCAGTCGTAGCCCAGCTCGAAGCCCAGGTATGGGTTAGCCTGGTAGCCCAGGAAAGCACCTGCGCCCAGCTGAGATTCGTGGGTTGGACCGTCGTTATTTACGTAACCGTTACCGTAGTAACCAGTATCGTGATACTGAGACCAGCCCAGTTTAGCACCGGTGTACCAGGTGTCATCTTTAGGAGCGGCCTGCGCTACGGTAGCGAAGCCAGCCAGTGCCACTGCAATTGCGATAGCTGTCTTTTTCATTTTGCGCCTCGTTATCATCCAAATAGGCAATGAGCAAAAAGGTTGCTCTTGGTTGTAATCCTTCGCCGGGTCTAAACGCTCGCTTATGACTCTACCGAAAAAACGGAGGTTATTGAGCACCCTGGCGAGGTAAAGTCTACAACGAGATTGGAAACTTACAAGTATGATGTGACGTCAGCGGATAAAAAAACAGGGATTTATACACACATTTTAACAAATGACATGGCAAAATTTTCGCTACCAGAAAAGAAAAATGCGGCTAAGCCATTGTCATAGCTGGCGGGAAAAGAATCAGTGGCTTAGCCGCAACTTTGTGAAAAAATAGCGTGAGAAAAATCTTAGTTTTACTTAATGAAACAAATCAGAGGGAATTTTTGCGCTGTTTGGCTGTCTGGACAGAGCAAGATCCCGCCCCTGAGGACGCATAATCAATCCCAGCGCTTCGCCTTCGGCGGCTGCCTGCTCAAGTTCCAGGCGCTCTTCATTGCTCAATTCATAAGGAATCCAGGCGAGTACCACGCTGTAGTTGCCGGTGCGCAACGCTTTCACCATGCTCTCAACAGTGCTTAAACGCTCGGATTCCGTAATATGCATACTCTTTTCCAGCGGTAATCCTGACTGCTGCATCCAGCTGCGGTTCAGTTTGTGCGCTGGCGTCAGCCACAGCTGCCAGCGTGACTGGGTGCTCAGCTGCTTGAGGACCGGCAGTAACAGCAGCGGCATGATGCCGGGCTGCTCGCTATAACGCAGTTCAGTAATACCACCCAGAGAAGGTTGCGTTAAGCCCGTCGCAGCGAAACGGTGAGCACGATCAGCAGGGCCAGAGTATTGAGTACGCATATTTTAATCACTCAGTAATGAACTGTATGAATATACAGTAATGAGTTCCTGGATAAAGATCAACCTCAATTTCTGAAAATGCCTCGCAAATTCCGCACAAGATCCGCGCGTTGCCGCTTTTATTCATTGAACAGCTAAATCGTTTTTTCTATCTTCTAACCAGATGAATCTCTGAGCTTTTTATAGGAAATTTCCCGCGCAAGGAATGAGGAAAAGGGGACGTTATGAAGAAAAATAATCCGGTGGTTGAGCAGTCCAAAGCCCAGTTAGCGGCATTGGGAAAAATTGAATCGCGCACCCAGTTTGGTGGTTACGCGCTGGCGGTCGAAAAGGTGGTGTTTGCTTACATCAATGAGGATGCGCTCTATCTGCGCGCCAGCGAGGCGCTGCAGCACTATGCCGCACAGCGCCCGCTGGAACCGTTGATATATCGCAAGCGCGGCATGCCGGTGACGCTCAGCTACTACAAAGTGGATAAACAGCTCTGGCAGGACGCCGATCAGCTGCTGCGCTTATCGGCCAGTTCGCTGTCTGCGGCGCGCGCCGAGGCGGCGAACAGACTTGTCTTGCTCAGGCTGAAAGATCTGCCCAATCTCAGCCTGCGCATGGAGCTGATGCTTCACAAAGTCGGGATCAATTCTGTTCGCTTACTGTATGAAATGGGCTCGCGTCAGAGCTGGCTGAAGTTGCGGGCGGTGAATAAAGACATCGGCCTGAAAACGCTGCTGGCGCTGGAAGGGGCCATTTCCGGCCATCACCAGGCCGCTTTGCCGGCGGCGGTACGTGAAGAGTTGAGCGCCTGGTATCAGGAAACGCTCCGCCAGCACGCCGCGGCGGAGCGCCTGTTGCCTTAAGCGGCGGCGAGGGTGCGGCGCAGGCGGGCAATTTCCGGCAGCAGCGCAACCAGCAGCCCCAGCTGCTGCAACACCAGCGGTGCCTGCGCCTCCTCACTGGTTTTCAGCGCGCTCAGGCGCTGCATCAGTGCCTGCTGCATCGTTTCCGCCTGCGCTTCGCTGACGCGACCGATCTGCAGCACATCCTCGACGAAGCATACCGCGTCATCTAAAAGGGTCAGCAGTTCGCCCTGCGTCAGCCGCTCCCGGTGCGCGCCCAGCGCCGAGATGTAGCTGAGAAACGAGTGATTGAGGCACATCAGACGGAACGCATTCTCGCGCAGCGGCGGCTGTTGCTTCAGTTCGCCGCTGATATTGGACACCACGGACGCCAGTTCTGCATCGGCGTTGTGCGCGTCACGGCGCGCCACACGGTAGGCGAGACGGTTATCTTTACCCTGATGATACTGTTCCAGGATGGCATCAAGATAACGACAGTTGGCATTGAGCGTGCGATCGGCAACCGTCGTCAGCTGACGGAAACGCCAGTCAGGCCAGACAAACGCCACCGCCAGCCAGGCGAGGCCACAGCCGAGCAAGGTATCCACCACGCGCGGCAGGGCGACATCAAAGCCTTCACCCAGCAGATTGAAGCACAGCAGCACCAGCAGGGTGATGAACAGCGTCGCCTGCGCGTACTGAATCTGGCGGAAGGCAAAAAACAGCACGCCGCTCAGCACAATCAACACCAACTGGCCCTCGATAGAGGGCACCAGCCACAGCACCGGCAGGCCAATCGCAATACCGGCCAGGGTTCCGCCAATACGCAGCGCCAGCCGCCGCCGTGTGGCGTTGTAGTTAGGCTGGCAGACAAACAGGCTGGTCAGCAGGATCCAGTAGCCGCGATGCAGGCCGGTAAGCTGAATGAAGGCGTACCCCACGCACAGCACCAGCGACATGCGCACCGCGTGGCGGAACAACGCCGAGGTCGGACTCAGATGGCGACTGAGGCGCAGCCGGATATCCGCCCAGCCACTCAAGCCTTCACGCGACAGATGGTGATCGCTCTGCATCAGCGGTTCTGCCAGCCGCTGCTCTGATTCGATCGACGCCAGCTGCGCGTCAATGGCGCGTAAGTTGCGCAGCAACCAGAACAGCGGACGAATGTGCGTCGCCTGCGGATCGTTATGTTGCAGGCGCTGCAGGGCGGTCTCCAGCCGTTCAAAGCTGCGCGCAAAATGGCTATCGTGGTGCCACGGCTGGCGCAGCACGATATTCTCTGCCAGCTGGCGACAGGCCTGCGCCTGCATGTTCAGCAGTCGCTGAAAGCGAAACAGCACCTCGTTGTAGCGCCAGTCATCGCGCAGCAGGTGATATTGCAGATGCGACGAGCTGGCGCGCTCGTGAATATCCTGCGCCACAAAATAGTAATGCAGGCTGCGCCGCGTGCTGCGTGAGCCGCGGTCGCCGCGTAAACGGCTCTGAATGGTGGTTTTCGTCAGGTTGAGCTGCGCCACCAGCTGACTATTAACCATCGCGGTGGCGATCAGCGCCGCGTCATCCTGCTCACCGCCGTCGGGATCAAACAGATTGGCCTTGGCTTCCAGATAGCGCGCCAGCTGGGAAAAGCTGGCGGCCAGCTGCTCCTGCACCGGGCGCACCGGGAACATCAGGTGGCCGATAAAGGTCAGCAGGTTGTACCACAGCGCGCCAATCAGCAGCAGCGCCGGCTGCATCCACCACTGCGGAAACAGGCCAATGCCCAGCATGGTGTACACCGCGATCAGCAGGGCACCAAACGCAATGGTGGCGTAGCGCTGCCCCAGCGCGCCCAGCAGAATAAATCCCCAGCTGGAGAGCGCAAGACCGATAGCAAATAGCCACGGGTGCGGAAACAGCAGCTCGACCGAGACTGAGGCAATGCAGAAGCACACCAGCGTGATGAGCAGGTTGCGCACGCGGCCGGTCCAGCGATCGTCAAGATCGGCCAGCGCCGCCGCCACCACGCCGAGCGTTAGCGGAATGGTCCACTCAATCTGCTGCAGCCACCAGGGAACGGCGGCACAGCCGGCCAGCGCGAAGAAGATGCGCAGCAGGTAGCGCAGACTGCTGTTGAACAGATAACGGCGCCAGCCGGGCAAAGCGTCAGGCATCATCTTCAGCCTCAGTAGCGGCGCCGCGCGTTGGCTTCACGCGCCGCCTGCGCTTCTTCCACTGACACCACGCGGCGACCTACCGGCCACAGCGCGATAGCGGCGATTTTGAAGTGGGCAATCCCGGTCGGAATACCGATGATGCTCAGACACTGCAGGATGCCGGTCGAGATGTGCATCAGGCACAGCCACCAGCCAAAGAAAATCAGCCAGAACAGGTTGAGGAAGGTGCCGCCGGCGTTCATCACGTGGCTTTTGCTCTCCGGGCGCAGCACGTCAACGTGAACCGCTTCGTTGCCAAACGGCAGCAGGGACAGTTTGGTGATCTCCCAGCAGGAGCGGGTCAGCGGCAGGGTAAAGATCAGCACGATGCTGATCAGCGTGGCCAGCAGCCAGCCGAGGGTGGTGATAAAGCCGCCAAGAACAAAATTCAGAATATTAAGCACGGTGCGCATAACGCGATTTTCCTTTTGCAATCCGCAATATGTGTCGCCCAGTTTAGCGTGTTTTAAGGCTGGAGCGCTAAGGGTCTGACAGGTAAACTGCGCGATAATTGAATTCCACATGACGGTGCGGAGATGGAACTAAAAGCAACATCCATGGGCAAACGGCTGGCACAGCATCCCTATAACCGGGTGCGACTGCTGGCTGCCGGTGTGGAAGTCAGCGGCGATCGCCACGAGTACCTGATCCCGTTCAATCAGCTGATCGGTATCACCTGCAAACGCGGCCTGGTGTGGGGCGAGCTGGAGTTCTTATTACCGGAAGAGAAAGTGGTGCGGTTGCACGGCACCGAGTGGCAGGAAACCCAGCGTTTTTATCATTACCTTCAGCAGGCGTGGCAGCAGTGGAGCCTCGAAATGAGCGAAATCAGCGCGCAGGTGCTGAGCGCGCTGCAGCAGGAGATCGTCGCGTTTACCGGCCAGGATCGCTGGCTGAAGCGCAGCGAACTGGCCGCGGTGAAAGAGACCATCACGCGCCAGTTTTCCGCCTTACCGCTGCCGCTGGCAAGGCTGGAGGAGTTTGATAACTGCCGCACGCTGTGGCGCTTTTGCCAGCAGTGGCTCGAGCACGGCGAGAGCGCGATTCGGCAGCGCAACCGTGAATGGAGCGCGCGGGTGATCAGCGATAATCACGCCTTCTTCTCCACCGTGGAAACCACGCCGCTCAATCCATCGCAGTGTGAGGCGGAGGTCAACGGTGAAGACGCGCTGCTGGTGCTGGCTGGCGCGGGCAGTGGCAAAACCTCGGTGCTGGTGGCGCGCGCCGGCTGGCTGTTACAGCGCAAACTGGCGCAGCCGGAGCAAATCCTGCTGCTGGCTTTTGGTCGCCAGGCGGCGGAAGAGATGAACGATCGGATCCAGACGCGGCTGGGTGAGAGCGCGATTCAGGCGCGTACGTTTCACGCGCTGGCGCTGCACATCATTCGTGAAGGCAGCAATAAGCAGCCGGTCATCAGCCGGCTGGAAAGTGACAGCAGTGCGCGACGTCAGTTGCTGATCGAAAACTGGCGTGAGCAGTGCAACAGCAAAAAGGCGCAGGCCAGCGGCTGGCGACAGTGGTTGCAGGAAGAGCTGGCGTGGGACGTGCCGGAAGGTCCGTTCTGGCAGGATGACAAACTGGCGCAGCGTCTTGCCGTGCGGCTGGAGCGCTGGCTCGGCCTGATGCGCATGCACGGCGGCGCGCAGGCGGCGATGATTGCCGATGTGCCGGAACCGCTGCGCGACAATTTCACGAAGCGCGTCAGGCTGATGGCACCGCTGCTCAAAGCATGGAAAAGCGCACTGAAAGCCGAGGGCGCGGTGGATTTCTCCGGGCTGATCCACCAGGCGATCGCTGTGCTGGAGAAGGGCCGCTTTATCAGCCCGTGGAAGCACATTCTGGTGGATGAATTCCAGGATATTTCCCCGCAGCGGGCGGCGCTGCTCAGCGCGCTGCGGCAGCAAAATAAGCGCACCAGTTTGTTTGCGGTCGGCGATGACTGGCAGGCAATCTATCGCTTTAGCGGCGCGGAGATGAGCCTGACCACCGCGTTTCATCACTATTTTGGCGAAGGCGACCGCTGCGTGCTGGATACCACCTACCGCTTCAACGATCGCATCGGTGACATTGCCAACCGCTTTGTGCAGCAGAATCCGCATCAGCTGCGCAAGCCGCTCAACAGCCTGAGCAAAGGGAACAAGAAATCCATTACGCTGCTGCCGCAGGAGCAACTGGAAGCGCTGCTCGACAAGCTTAGCGGTTACGCGAAGCCGGACGAGCGCGTGCTGCTGCTGGCGCGTTACCATCATCTGCGTCCGGCCATGCTGGATAAAGCCAAAACCCGCTGGCCGAAACTGCGTATCGACTTCATGACCATCCACGCCAGTAAAGGTCAGCAGGCGGATTTTGTCATCGTGCTGGGGCTGCACGAAGGGCGTGACGGTTTCCCGGCGCAGGCGCGCGAGTCGATCATGGAAGAAGGACTGCTACCGCAGCCGGAGGATTTTCCACATGCCGAAGAGCGGCGCCTGGCCTACGTGGCCATCACGCGTGCGCGTCAGCAGGTATGGCTGATGTTTGATAAAGAGCGGCCTTCCGTGTTTGTCGAACACCTGCGCGAACTGGGCGTTGCGCAGAGCCGGAAGGCCTGAGCCATCAGGCTTTCAGGCGTTCCGTCAGGTAGCGCTGATAATCGGGGATCTGGATGGTCACTTCGCTGGCAAACATCGGCGAATGGATAATGAAATCAGCGGTGGCGCGGTTGGTCGCCACCGGGATATTCCATACGGTGGCGAGGCGCAGCAGCGCTTTGACGTCCGGATCGTGCGGTACTGCATTGAGCGGATCCCAGAAGAAGAACAGCACATCAATTTTACCTTCAGCAATCAGCGCGCCGACCTGCTGATCGCCGCCCATCGGCCCGCTGAGCATGGCATTTACATCCAGTCCGGTGTGACGATTGATCAGGTTGCCGGTGGTGCCGGTGGCGTATAGCACGTGAGGTTGCAGCGCATTTTGATTGATTTTTACCCAGTCCAGCAGCGAGGCTTTGCAGTGGTCGTGGGCAACGAGGGCGATGTGTTTCTGAACTTTCAGGGTACGAACGGTCTGCTCCATGGGGCTTCCTGTTTCGGCGCGTGCAAACGTAGTGAATGCACCAGTTTACCCCTGGCGTTCAGCTGCTATCAACTTGCGCGTAGGGTTTTCACCCAACTGATAAAACGCTGCCGCGTGGCGGCATCAACACGCTGCAGCCAGCGTTGCAGCGCGGGCATATTACTGGCGTCCTGCCATACCATATCCAGACTGAGACTGGCGTCCGGTACGCTGGCCGCCTGCAGCGCAAAGCGCGGCACGCTGGCCGCCTGCGCCGTACGGTTGTAATTGATCATCGCCTGTTCAACATTGCCGCTGCTCTCACCCGGCAACCGATCGCGAATGCTGGCTATTTCATTACCACGCTCATCAATC
>NZ_SDFT01000199.1:0-12369 GCF_004916815.1 Pantoea sp. R102 | reverse complement strand
GTCGCCGTCAGGCTGTGCTGCCCCTCGCCCAGCGCAGTGGCTGGCGTGAAGCTCCAGCTGCCGTCGTCGTTGACCGTGGTGGTGCCCAGCACGGTATTGCCATCCGAGACGGTGATGGTGCTGCCGGCGGTGCCGCTGCCGCTCAGGACCGGCGTGGTGTCGTTAGTGGCACCGCTGGTGATCAGCACCGGCGTGCCGCTCTGATCATTACTGAGCTGCACATTGCCCGGCGCGGCTGGCGTGGTGGTATCGATGGTAAAGCTGAGGGCGGCCGAGGGTTCGCTGGTATTGCCGGCGGTATCGGTCACCGTCGCCGTCAGGCTATGGTCGCCCGCCGCCAGCACCGGTGCGGTGAAGCTCCAGCTGCCGTCGTTGCCGACGGTGGCGGTGCCCAGTACCGTATCGCCATCGGAAATGGTCACGGTGCTGCCCGGTTCCGCGCGGCCACTCAACACCGGCGTGGTGTCATTGGTGAGGCCATTGCTGACCGGCACCGGTGTGCCGCTCTGGTCGTTGCTGAGCAGCAGCTCGCTGGCCACGGCAGGGGCGCTGGTATCGACGATGACAATCACCGCCGTACTGCCCGGCCCGGTATTGCCCGCCGTGTCGGTAACGGTGGACGTCAGGTTATGCTGCCCTTCGCTCAGCGGATCGGTCGGGGTGAAACTCCAGCTGCCGTCGCTGCCTGCCGTCGCCGTGCCCAGCACCGTATCGCCGTCGCTGACGGTCACTGTACTGCCGGGTTCAGCGGTACCGCTCAGGGTTGGCGTGGTGTCATTGGTGCTGCCGCCCGCGGCAACCGGTGTGCCGTCGCCATTGCTGAGCTGCAGATTGCCCGCCGCCGCCGGTGCCTGCGTATCGACGATGACGGTTACCGGTGTTGACGCCGGTCCGGTATTGCCGGCCGCATCGGTGACGGTGCTGGTCAGGCTGTGGCTGCCATCGCTGAGGGGTGGCGTGGTAAAGCTCCAGTTGCCATCATTGCCCACCGTGGTGCTGCCAATCACCGTACCGCCATCGGAGATAATGACCACACCGCCAGCTTCACCGCTGCCGCTCAGGGTTGGCGCAGAGACGTTAGTGCTGCCTGTGCCCAGCGGATCGCCGTCATCGTTAGTCAGCTGGATGCCTGTCGGTGCTGCGGGCGCGACGGTGTCGATGGTGATGGTGATCACCGGCGAATCCGTCACCGTGCCGCTGCCGTTATCGGCGCTGGCGCGGAATGCGTAGGTGCCGTCGGCCAGCGCCGCTGGCGTGAAGCTCCACTGTCCGTTGCTGCCCGCGACAACGCTGCCCAAAACCGTGCTGCCGTTGTACAGGGTGACGAGATCGCCCGCCCCGGCCTGGCCGCTGAGAATCGGCGTGCTGTCGGTGGTGCTGTCGTTATTGGCCAGTTCGACCAGCGTGCTGCCGTTATCATCGGTGACAATCAGCAGGCTGCTGGTGGCCGGCACGCCCGCCTCAATGTTGACCGTGAACACCGGCGATGCCGGGCTGACGTTGCCGGCCGTGTCAGTCACCGTGGTGGTCAGGCTGTGCTGCCCGTTGGTGAGCGCATCTGGCGTAAAGCTCCAGCTGCCGTTGCTACCGGCGGTAACGCTACCGAGCAGCGTGGTGCCGTCATAGATACGCACCACCGCGCCCGCTTCTGCCGAACCGCTCAGGGTTGGCGTGCGATCGTCGGTGGTCTGGCCGGAAGCCAGCGCACCGGTGGCGCTGCCCGCGTTATCCGTCACCTGCAGGCCGCTGACGGCGGCAGGCGCGGTGGTGTCAACGCTAAAGGCGATCGGCGTTGATGCCGGGCTGACGTTGCCGGCGGCATCGGTCACCGTGGTGCTCAGGCTGTGATTGCCCTCGCCCAGCGCTGGCGTGGTGAAGCTCCAGCTGCCGTTACTGCCCACGCTGACGCTGCCGAGAACGGTGTTGCCATCGCGAATCGTGACAATACTGCCAGCTTCCGCCGTGCCGCTCAGCAGCGGTGTCGCATCGTTGATCGCGCTGCCGCCCGTCACCGGCTGTGCGGTACTGCCGGCATCGTTCAGCAGTGCCAGATCGCTGGCTGCCGCCGGTGGCGTGGTATCAACCGTAATGTTCAGGGTGACGGTGTCAATCACATTGCCGTCAACGTCGGTAATGGTGGCGCTGAACGCGTGGCCGCCCTCACTCAGGTTGCTCAGGGCAAAGCTCCACTGCCCATTGCCGTCGGCGGTGGTGCTGCCGAGCAGATCGCCGCCGTCAAAGATGCGGACGAGGCTGCCCGCCCGGGTCAGGCCGGCGAGGGTCGGGCTGTCGTCATTGGTGACGGCGCCGTTTTGCAGTGAGACGAGGGTATTGCCGCTGTCGCCCACCAGCTCAATGCTGGCGCTGGCGGGTGGCAGCGCAGCGTCCACATTGACCACAAATTCCGCGGTCGCGCTGCTGACGTTGCCCGCCGCATCAGTTTGCGTAACGGTCAGGCTGTGGCTGCCGTTGCTGAGCGCTGGCGTGGTAAAGCTCCAGCTGCCGTTGGCCCCGACAAGGGTATTGCCCAGGAGCGTGCTGCCGTCGTAAATGCTGATCAGCGCACCGGCTTCGCCGCTGCCGCTCAGGGTAGGAGTGTTGTCATCGGTGGTAGCGCCCGACGTCAGCGGGCCCTGGCTGGCACCCACGTTGTCGATCACCTGCAGATCGCCGATCGCCGCCGGTGCGGTGGTATCGACGGTGACCACGATAGCCGCTGACGCCGGACCGGTGTTGCCGGCGCTGTCGGTGACCGTGGTAGTCAGGCTGTGATTGCCGTCGCTGAGCGCTGGCGTGGTGAAGCTCCAGCTGCCGTTACTGCCGACGATAGCCGTGCCGAGCACGACGTTGCCATCGCGTACCGTAACGGTGCTGCCGGCCTCTGCCGTGCCGCTCAGCGACAGCGTGTTGTCATTGCTGCTGCCGCCGGCGGCAATCGGCGTCACGGTGCCATTGCTGTCGCCGGTCAGCAGCAAATCGCCTGCCGCGCCGGGCGCCACGGTATCAATGGTGACCGTCAGGGTGACGGAGGTGGTGACGTTACCGGCGGCGTCGGTGGCAACCGCGCGGAACGCGTAAGTACCATCTGCCAGCGTGGCGGGAGTGAAGCGCCACTGACCGCTGCCGTCGGCAATAGTACTGCCCAGCAGCGTGGTGCCGTTGTACAGCGTGATGACGGCGTTAGCGCTCGCCAGGCCGCTCAGCACCGGCGTGCTGTCTTTGGTACTGGCGCCATCGCTCAGCGTGCGCAGCGTGGCATCGCTATCGTCGGTAATTTGCAGCGAACTGCTGGTTGACGGCAGGCCCGCCTGAATCGTCACCACAAACGGAGAGGACGCAGCGCTGACATTGCCGGCAGCGTCCGTCAGCGTCACGGTCAGGCTGTGGCTGCCATTGCTCAGCGCTGGCGTGGTAAAACTCCAGTTGCCGTTCGCGCCCACCAGCGCCGTGCCGAGCAGCGTCTGACCATCGTAAACGCTGACCACAGCGCCCGCTTCACCACGGCCGCTCAGGGTCGGCGTGTTATCATCGCTGCTCGATCCGTTTGGTACCGGCGTGGTGCTGCCGCCGTTGTTGTTGGTCAGGGACACGTCCGTGGCCACTGCCGGTGGCTGCGTATCGACGGTGAAATCAACCGGGCTGGTGGCCGGACTGGTGTTGCCGGCAGCATCGGTGACGGTAACCGTCAGGCTGTGCTGCCCTTCACCCAGGGCGGGTGTCGTGAAGCTCCAGCGGCCATCGGCACCGACGGTGACCGTTCCCAGCAGCGTGGTGCCGTCGTAAATACTGACAATGGTCCCCGCTTCGGCCGTGCCGCTCAGCGTAGGCGTGTTGTCATCGGTGCTGGTGCCGCCCGTGATAGCGCCCTGCACGCTGCCCGCGTTATCCGTGATCAGCAGATCGCTGACCGCCGCTGGTGCTGTGGTATCACCGCCGCCGCCATTGTCGCCGCCGCCGTTATCCCCACCGCCGCCACCGCCGTTGTTACCGGCGATCAGCGCACCGATACCGGCCAGCGCGGCGCCGGCGATACCAAAGGCGGTCAGTGTGCCGTCACCCGTGACGTTTTCCGCTAACAGCCCTTCCGTGCTGTCGATAGAGACAAACTGGAAGCCTTCTGTGCCGGGATCTTCCACCCACCACAGCGCGCCTTTGTCGTCCTGCAGCACCAGATCGCTGTCGCCGTTAGCATCGTAGAATTTATGAATAACAACGACTTCACCGGATTTAGTGGTGACCACTAAATCACTACCATTGCGTGTGAAAGACTTAATATCAGCCTGATTAAGGTTGAGCTTAACCACACTGGGAGCAGTCAAATTAACCTGATTACCGCTCACTTCAGTAGCAATCGTTCCGCCTTTAGGCGTTACAGAGATATTGTTCATTTTATCGATATCCCGCGCAGTTATAAGCTTAATGGCATCCATAAAAACGCCCGGTATCGCCAGACACCGGTATTCTTCGCGAATAATTCAATGAATTACTCACATCCTCTCCAGGCCGGTTTCATCTGCCAGAGGCACAGTGAAAACGCGCTGAGTCGTTATTTGCCGCCCGTCCGAAAAAACAGCTCTGCCGAACTCTTTTCAGACTTGCGCCAACAAATCAGTGAGATAGACGCTCTTCCAGTGGTAGCCTTGCATGCCGTAAATTGATTTTTGCGACAGCAAATCAACCTGACGTTGATGTTCAACGCCCTCAATAATCACGCCGCGACATAATTGATTGAGGTGGTCGAGCAGAATGTCGAAAGTGCGATCTTCGCCAAATTGCCAAAAAAAATTTTTATCAATCTTGACGATGTCGAATATTCCGCTATCGAGCATGGTCAGGTTGGAAAAACCCGGACCAAAGTCATCGAGCCATAACGGGGCCGGCGTGATTTTGGCTACGCCTTTCAGGATCAGCAGGTCGGCACTATTAAAACGTGCGGTGAAGAAGGCAGAGATTTCCAGCCGTAATCGCGTCAGCGCGGCCAGTTTTCTCTGTATTTCAGCATCTTTAAAAATGCCTGAAACAATATCTCTGTCTACATTAACGCTGATGACCTGCTCAAACCCCGCATGGTAAAGCTGAATAAGTTTTTCGACCTGGTGGAGGAATAACTGCCATTTTTCGTCAGCAGAAAGCCGACTGAAGAACCCTGCATCCCTGTCAGGGTTACGCTTATTATTGGTATCTGCATCATCTGCGAAACGCGTCAACAATTCCCATGCCACCACTTCACCGGAAATAGCGTGAACCGGCTCCAGCATCAGAATGTAGTCGGATTTGCAGCGCATTTTACGATCCTTACACTGGCTGATAGCGCGTTAAACCGTCAGCTTTTCTCATGTGATTCGTAAGGGAAACATCGATAAAACTTAACACCTTAACTGAAGGTTAACTTACAACTTACATTTTGAAAAATAGATTTCAGTGAACAACAGCGCGAACTTTAATCGTTTAAACCAATCAATAAAGCTTCCTTTTCACTGCATGTTTCATATAAAGATCAGATAATTCTTAGATTTCAGATTTTGCCAATCGGCCCTGACAAAAAAATAAAACCAATAATCAATTGATTAATAAGCAATTAATTATAAAGAATTGGTATAAATTCTGGCTTTGTGCTTAAGATGGGATATTGCACTGCTTAAAGCGGGATTCCAGAAAGCGTCAAAAAACCGACAGTCTGCACATCGCTCACCCACCGCCTTATGCTTAAATTTTTATTATAGATAGCCAGAAACTCATAAAAGAAAGATTGGTCATTTGCGGGCAGGTACAACACTAAGCCACAGATTTAAAAAACGTTTTTTTCGCTGCCGATGCGCTTTCGCTGCTGAATTAAGCAGATAGCTTTTGTTAATAAACGGTTTGAATTTGCTGTTTCGGCCGGGATAATTTCAGAGTGATAGCGATCACGAATTAAATAAATGGCGGGAAGGATTGTCAGGGAAGGTGATAATAACGGGCTCCAGCCGGAGCCCGTTGCGGGAAATACACTTACTCGTCTTCGAGATAGGTGTAGCCGTAAAGCCCACTCTCAAACTCTTCAAGGAACTGCGCCCGCAGCTCTTCGTCAATATCCTGCTGCTGTTTTACCTGATCGCGGAATAACGTCATCAGATCGTTAGGATTGAGCTGCACGTATTGCAGCATATCCGCCACAGTATCACCTTCATCAGACAGCTGCACTTCTACACTGCCATCCGGGAAGGCGAAGACGTCAACCGCTTCGGTATCGCCAAACAGGTTGTGCATATTGCCGAGGATTTCCTGATACGCCCCGACCATGAAGAAGCCCAGCATCGGTGGATTATCCACATCGTACTCAGGCATTGGCATGGTGGTGGCAATACCGTCGCCGTCAACGTAGTGATCGATGGTGCCATCGGAATCACAGGTGATATCCAGCAGTACCGCACGACGCTGCGGAGTTTTGTTCAGTCCCTCCAGCGGCAGCACCGGGAACAGCTGATCGATGCCCCACGCATCCGGCATCGACTGGAACAGCGAGAAGTTGACGTAAATCTTGTCCGCCATGCGCTCCTGCAGCTCATCAATGATCGGCCGATGGGCGCGGTTGCTCGGGTCAAGATGCTGCTGAATATAGTGGCAGATGCTGAGATACAGCTGCTCTGCCCAGGCGCGCTGACCGAGATCGTAGGTGCCTGACGAATAGCCGGTATGGATGTCGAACAGGTCCATCTGGCTGTCATGCAGCCATTCGCGCAGCGAACGGCGTACGCTCGGCTCGTGCATCTCCTGCCAGGTATCCCACAGGCTCTGAATCGGGCGCGGTGAGTCGGCATCCGGTGCGACCGGCGTACTGAATTCATTGCGCTCAACGCCGATGATGTTGGAGACCAGCACGGTATGGTGCGCGGTCACCGCACGCCCCGATTCCGTAATCACGGTCGGATGTTCCAGACCGTGCTCTTCACAGGCGTCGCCGATGGCCCAGATCACGTTATTGGCGTATTCGTTCAGGCCGTAGTTGACTGAGCAGTCTGACTGCGAACGTGTGCCTTCGTAGTCAACCCCAAGCCCGCCGCCGACGTCAAAGCACTTGATGTTGACGCCCAGCTTCGCCAGCTCAACATAGAAGCGCGCCGATTCACGCACGCCGGTGGCGATATCGCGAATATTGGACATCTGCGAGCCGAGGTGGAAATGCAGCAGCTGCAGACTATCGAGACGACCCGCTTTGCGCATGATATCGACCAGCTGCAGCACCTGCGATGCCGCCAGACCAAATTTGGATTTCTCGCCGCCGCTCGACTGCCACTTACCGGAGCCCTGCGATGCCAGACGGGCGCGAATGCCGAGGCGCGGCACCACGTTCAGCCGCTCGGCTTCTTCCAGCACCAGGCGCACTTCGGTCATCTTCTCAATCACCAGATAGACTTTATGGCCGAGCTTTTCACCAATCAGCGCCAGACGGATATATTCGCGGTCTTTATAGCCGTTACACACAATCACCGAGCGGGTTTTCCCGGCGTGCGCCAGCACCGCCATCAGCTCAGCTTTGGAACCCGCCTCCAGCCCCAGCGGCTCGCCTGAGTTGACCAGCGATTCAATCACGCGCTTATGCTGGTTAACTTTGATCGGGTAAACCAGGAAGTAGTCGCCCTTATAGCCGTAGGATTCACGCGCGCGTTTAAAGGCGGCATTAATCGAACGCAGACGGTGCTGCAGAATTTGCGGGAAGCAGAACAGCGCAGGCAGGCGCTGGCCGTCGGCCTCGCGCTCTTTAACCAGCTTCGCCAGGTCAACGCGCACTTCCGGCTGATCCGGATCCGGACAGACGCTGATGTGGCCGAGTTCGTTGACGTCGTAATAGTTGTTTCCCCACCAGGCAATGTTGTAGGTGCGCAGCATTCTGCTTGCGTCCTGATCGTTCATCGCCACCTCCTGCATCGAGCGGAGTACACCCTGTTCGCCAGCTGACGAACCCTTGATATTCTTCATGTCGTCAGACATCACGAACCTCAATTTTCCGTTGAAATATGAAAAAGTTGCCGGATTTTGCTGCTACTGCGCCGGATGGAAATTTCCTCATTCTGCTTATCTTGCCTCAGCAGGTTACCGTGCGCCTTACTGAGGTTAAGTGTAAAACACCGTGCCGGAAGCGGTGCACAACGGGGCAAAATCGTCCCGCATCACCTCACCACAGGCGAGTGAAACACAGCAGAGAAACTGGGGGAATAGCTTAGCCGGCGCTCGTGTCGGGATAATTACCGCAGCGCAGAAAACTTCGACGAGAGAAAAGAGCAGAACTGGAAATGGAAAGGCGTGCCAGCGCGCCAGAACGGCGCCGTGAACCGAAGAGAGCGAAAATGTGGTTCATTGTTTTTATCACCTCCAGCGCCTGCTAACAGCATGCGGAAACGGAGTGGATGAAAATCAGATCAACAGCCTCTGACAGCGCGACGCACGGGGGCGTCATCCATGGGACAACTGCGGCGTTTTATACAGTCTGACGCGGCAAAATGCAAAATCTTTGTCGGCGCGCTGCGGCGGGTGTCAGGAAAATATTCCAGTTGATCTGTAGCGATAAATGCGGATGGCGAAAAAGCACTGGAAAAACGCGCACTGAGTGACCTAAAATAGCCGTCCAGATGGTTTTCCATCTAAACTGATTAACATCCAGGCGGTGTGAGCCTGGTACGCTGACACTTCCTACTGCTTGCGGCTTTGCCTGAAGGGGCGTCGAGCTGGCATCATCCCGCTTACGCTATGCAGTCGAATTCAAACCATTTGCAAGGTAAAGAACAGAATGGCTAAACACCTTTTTACATCCGAGTCCGTATCAGAAGGACATCCTGATAAAATCGCCGATCAGATTTCCGATGCCGTGCTGGACGCCATCCTTGAACAGGATCCCAAAGCACGCGTCGCCTGCGAAACCTACGTAAAAACCGGTATGGTGCTGGTTGGCGGTGAGATCACCACCAGCGCCTGGGTCGATATCGAAGAGATCACCCGCAATACCGTACGTGAAATCGGCTATGTTCATTCCGATATGGGCTTTGATGCTAACTCCTGTGCGGTGCTGAGCGCGATTGGTAAACAGTCGCCGGACATCAACCAGGGCGTAGACCGTACCGATCCGCTGGAACAGGGCGCGGGCGACCAGGGCCTGATGTTTGGTTACGCCACCAATGAAACCGACGTGCTGATGCCGGCACCGGTGACCTACGCGCACCGTCTGGTGCAGCGTCAGGCTGAAGTGCGTAAAAACGGCACGCTGCCATGGCTGCGCCCGGATGCCAAAAGCCAGATTACCTTCCAGTATGACGGCGGCAAGATTGTCGGTATCGATGCGGTAGTGCTGTCAACTCAGCATTCAGAAGAGATTTCACAGGCCGATCTGCGTGAAGCGGTGATGGAAGAGATCATCAAGCCGGTACTGCCGACCGAGTGGATCAACGCCAGCACCAAATACCACATCAACCCAACCGGTCGTTTCGTGATCGGCGGCCCGATGGGCGACTGCGGCCTGACCGGTCGTAAAATCATCGTCGATACCTATGGCGGCATGGCTCGTCACGGCGGTGGCGCGTTCTCCGGCAAGGATCCGTCGAAAGTTGACCGTTCAGCGGCTTACGCTGCGCGCTACGTGGCGAAAAATATCGTTGCCGCTGGCCTGGCCGATCGCTGCGAAATCCAGGTTTCTTACGCGATTGGTGTGGCAGAACCGACCTCAATCATGGTGGAAACCTTCGGTACCGAGAAAGTTTCAACCGAACAGCTGACGCTACTGGTGCGTGAATTCTTCGACCTGCGTCCATACGGTCTGATTCAGATGATGGATCTGCTGAAGCCAATCTACAAAGAAACCGCTGCCTACGGTCACTTTGGTCGTGAACACTTCCCGTGGGAACAGACCGACAAAGCCGCCCAGCTGCGCGAGGCCGCAGGCCTGTAATCTACGCGGGTGCGGGCAACGGCCCTCACCCCGAGCTTCTCTTAGCGGAGAAGGTAAATCGAGCCCGCGCAAGCGGGCTTTTTTAGCGGCGAAATTTCCACTCTTTCATCTCTGACCGCTTCCCCTATCCCGCCTCTGCACCATCACACTTTTTGTCTATACCACCGCAGGCGCATTTTTCAGCGCTGTCTACACTGTTAGCACTGCGCTTACAACAAAGTGTTAACGATTACATTTTGAAATCCTTTTAATATCTTCAATTTAGAGATTTTTCAGCGTAGTAACGGTGATGAAAATGCGTTATTTTCAGCGTCGTCTGATAGCCGATATTTATAGTGATGTCAGAAACTTAAAGGGTGCTATACCTTACTGGTTATGTGACTGATTCGGGCAAAAAATGCTGGATTACAGGGTTTCAGCGTGTGTAACCGATTACATCGATGTGATCGCACTCACTTTTTCCCGCAGGCAGCTTACTTAACATTGATAAAAAAAGATGGATAAACTTCGGAGGCAATATGCCTGGTAATACTCACAAAAGCAGAACCTCAAACAAGGCGATGACCCTGTTTGTCTGCTTTCTGGCCGCTCTGGCGGGCCTGCTATTCGGTCTGGATATCGGCGTTATCGCCGGTGCCCTGCCCTTCATCGCGAAAGATTTCAACGTTACCGCACATCAGCAGGAGTGGATCGTCAGCTCAATGATGTTCGGTGCTGCGGTCGGTGCTGTGGGCAGCGGCTGGATGTCTTCGCGTCTCGGCCGTAAAAAGAGCCTGATGGCCGGTGCCATCCTGTTCGTTATCGGTTCACTGTGGTCGGCGATGGCGCCAAACCCGGAAATGCTGATTGCCGCGCGCGTGGTGCTCGGCCTTGCCGTCGGCGTTGCCTCTTATACCGCCCCGCTGTATCTCTCGGAAATCGCACCGGAGAAGATCCGCGGCAGTATGATTTCCCTGTATCAGCTGATGATCACCATCGGTATTCTCGGCGCTTACCTGTCTGACACCGCGTTCAGTGCCTCGGGCGACTGGCGCTGGATGCTGGGCATCATCACTATTCCGGCGGTGCTGCTGCTGGTTGGCGTGGTGTTCCTGCCAAACAGCCCGCGCTGGCTGGCGGCGAAAGGTGACTTCCGCGATGCACAGCGCGTGCTGGATCGCCTGCGTGACACCAGCGAGCAGGCGAAACGCGAGCTGGATGAGATCCGCGAAAGCCTGAAGATCAAACAGTCCGGCTGGCAGCTGTTCCAGAGCAACAGCAACTTCCGCCGCGCGGTGTTCCTCGGCGTGCTGTTGCAGGTGATGCAGCAGTTCACCGGCATGAACGTCATCATGTACTACGCACCGAAAATCTTCGAAATCGCCGGCTTCGCCAATACCACGCAGCAAATGTGGGGCACGGTGATCGTGGGTCTGGTTAACGTGCTGGCCACCTTTATCGCTATCGGTCTGGTGGATCGCTGGGGCCGTAAACCAACACTGGTGCTGGGCTTCCTGGTGATGGCAGCCGGCATGGGTATCCTCGGTACCATGCTGCACATTGGCATCAACTCTGCCGGTGAGCAGTACTTTGCCATCGCCATGCTGCTGATGTTCATTGTTGGTTTCGCGATGTCAGCCGGTCCGCTGATTTGGGTACTGTGTTCTGAAATTCAGCCGCTGAAAGGGCGTGATTTTGGTATCACCGTCTCTACCGCGACCAACTGGATTGCCAACATGATCGTTGGTGCCACCTTCCTGACCATGCTGAACTCGCTGGGCAACGCGCCGACTTTCTGGGTCTACGCCGCGCTGAACGTGTTCTTTATTCTGCTGACGGTCGCGCTGATTCCGGAGACCAAAAACGTCTCGCTGGAGCACATCGAGCGCAACCTGATGTCGGGCAAAAAACTGCGCGATATCGGCCAGCAGTAAGGCCAGATGCGTTAACCGGGGCTGCCGCAGGGCGGCCCTTTTTTTATCTGCCGCCTGTGCGCATGCAGTTGCGTACCCCGCTGCAACGCCTTATGCTGCCGCACATGAAAACGCCACGTCTGCCCATCGCCCTGCAACAAGCCGTCATGCGCTCGCTGCGCCATTTTTTGCAGCTGGCTCAGCAAAAACTCGAACGTCATTTCGAAGAGCCGACGCTGGTTTATCAGCAGCGCGGCACGGCCGCAGGCACCGCTTGGCTGGAGCAGTGGCAAATTCGCCTCAACCCGGTGCTGCTGCTGGAAAACCAGCAGGCTTTTATCGATGAAGTGGTGCCGCATGAGCTGGCGCATCTGCTGGTGTGGAAAACCTTCGGCCGCGTGCCGCCGCACGGCAAAGAGTGGAAGTGGATGATGGAGGACGTGCTGGGCGTGCCCGCCCGCCGCACCCACCAGTTCGCCATCACTTCGGTGCGCAGCAATACCTTCCCCTATCGCTGTCGCTGCCAGCAACATCAGCTGACGGTACGCCGCCACAACC
>NZ_SDFT01000198.1:0-10731 GCF_004916815.1 Pantoea sp. R102 | reverse complement strand
GTGCCAGCCAGCGCCTGCTGCGCGGCACGCTGTGGTGTGAGTTTGCGCTGCTTGGCGTGGTCGCGGGAATCGCGGCGGCGCTGGGGGCGGAAGCGGCACTGTGGGGACTTCAGCGTTAGATTTTTGATTTCCCGTGGCAGCCGGACTGGACGCTATGGCTGGCGCTGCCGCTGTGTGGCGCGGCGCTGCTGTCGCTGTGCGGCGGCTGGCTGGGTGTCCGCTTACTGAAGGGGAAAGCGCTGTTCAGGCGGTTTGACGCTGCCTGATGCCCTCACCCCAGCCCTCTCCCACGGGAGAGGGAGCCGATCGAGCCCGTATGCGTGATTCTGCACTTCAGAACGTTAAGGTGAGTGTCAAACTGAAAAATCGCAGCGCATGGTTCCCTCTCCCACGGGAGAGGGAGCCGATCGAGCCCGTATGAGTGATTCTGCACTTCAGAACGTTCAGGTGAGCGTCAAACGGAAAAATCGCACCGTATAATCCCCTCTCCCTGGGGGAGAGGGCAAGGGTGAGGGGAACACCGCGGAACTACAGCTTCGCCACGGCCCACGCTATGCCGCTCGCATAGGCGTCAGGCAGCAGCGGTACCAGCGCATTGAGTGCGGCGGTGAGGCGTGCCGGATCGCTGTCGGTCAGATTCAGGTGGCCGACCTTACGTCCGGCGCGGACTTCTTTGTCGTACCAGTGCAGATGCACCAGCGGCTGCTGCAGCCAGTCGGTATTGAGGTCGGTGCCAATCAGGTTGACCATCACCGACGGCGCAAACACCACCGGCTGCGGCAGCGGCAGACCGAGCACGGCACGCAGGTGCAGTTCAAACTGGCTGATTGAGGCGCCATTCTGCGTCCAGTGGCCGCTGTTGTGCACGCGCGGTGCCAGCTCATTGATCAGCAAGCCCTGCGGCGTGACGAAACACTCCATCGCCATCACGCCCACGTAATTCAGCTCATGCATGATCGCGCTCAGCATCGCTTCTGCCTGCTGCTGTTGCGCGGCATCAGCCTGCGGGAAGGCAACGCTGGTCCGCAGAATGCCGTCCTGATGCAGGTTGTGCGTCAGCGGATAAAACACCGTGCGGCCATCGTGCCCGCGCGCGCCCACCAGCGAGACTTCACCGCCGAAGTTAATACCCTGCTCAACGATGCACTCGCCGTAACACTCATCCGGCAGCGTTGCGGTTTCGTCGGCGCGCAGGCGCCACTGACCGCGGCCGTCGTAGCCGCCGGTGCGGCGCTTGACGATCGCCAGCTCGCCCAGCGTGCTAAATACCGCCGGCCACTCGCTTTTCTCAGCCAGCAACTGCCACGGCGCGGTTGCCAGGTTGAGTTGATCGAGCAACTGCTTTTGCGTCAGGCGATCGGCGAGGCGCGGAAAAATATCGCGGTTGACGAACGCCGGATGGTTAGCCAGCTCGCGCGTCAGCGCGGTTTCCGGCCAGCGCTCGATTTCCGCGGTGATCACGCTTTGCGCGATCGGCAGTGCTGACGGCTCCGCGTCCAGCCCGACCGGATACACGGCGATGCCCAGCGGTTCGCCGGCCTGGCGCAGCATGCGGCCCAGCTGACCGTTGCCGAGTACGCAAACTGGCTTCATGCGTCCTCCCGCGGATCCGGATTATTCAGCACCTCATCGGTCTGGCTCTGACGCCAGGCGGCCAGGCGTGCAGCCAGATCGCGATCGTGAATCGCCAGGATCTGCGCCGCCAGCAGTGCGGCGTTGGCGGCACCGGCTTTACCGATGGCCAGCGTACCGACCGGAATGCCGCGCGGCATCTGTACGATGGAGTAGAGGCTGTCCACGCCGCTCAGCGCTGCGCTCTGTACCGGTACGCCCAGCACCGGCAGCAGGGTTTTCGCCGCCAGCATGCCTGGCAGGTGCGCCGCACCGCCGGCACCGGCGATGATCACCTGAAAACCGTTGTCGGCTGCGCGCTCTGCGAAGCTGAACAGCTTATCTGGCGTACGGTGCGCAGAGACCACTTCAACGTGGAACGGGACATCCAGGCTGTTAAGGATTTCCTCGGCGAACTGCATGGTAGCCCAGTCACTTTTGGAACCCATGACGATGGCGATACGGGCCGGGGCGGCGTTGGATGACATGCGGTCAACTCCTGTGAATAATCAAACGAACCTGGCCGGGCGGGCAGGTAAAGAAGGGCACAGAGAATAGCACGAGACAGCGGCAAGGAAAACGGTTGCGTGGGCGGAAAACCGGCATTTCCGCCGCAAACAATCAGAAAGGAAATTCGATCAACTGCACGCCCTGTGCGTCCAGCTGAATCATCGATCCGCGCTCATGCCACGCGCCCAGCACCGCGCGTTGCGCAGGCGTGCCGGCGAGCTCGAACTGATGAATCGCCGGACGATGGGTGTGGCCGTGAATCAGGATCGGCACCTGCTGGCGCGTCAGCGCCGCGGCTACCGCCTGCGGGTTGACGTCCATGATGCTCAGTGACTTGTGCTGGTTGGCCTGCTGGCTGTCGGCCCGCATCCGCGCAGCGATGCGCATGCGCAGACGCAACGGCAGCGCGAGAAACAGCCGCTGCAGCCAGCGCTGATGCACTTTGGCGCGAAAACGCTGATAACCGTGATCGTCAGTACATAGCGTGTCGCCGTGCATCATCAGCACGCGCTGACCATAGCGCTCCAGCACCTGCTCTTCGGGCAGCAGCGTCATGCCGCTGGCGCGGGCGAACTGTTGACCTAACAGGAAGTCGCGATTGCCGTGAATAAAGAATTTGGGTACCGGCAGGGCACGCAGGGCGTCGGCGATCTGCTGATGCAGCGGATTAGGATCGTCATCGCCAATCCAGGCTTCAAACAGATCGCCAAGGATGTAAAGCGCATCACACTGCTGCGCTTCCCGCTGCAAAAAATGCAGAAAACCGGCAGTGATTGCCGGTTCTTCCTGACACAGATGTAAATCTGCGATAAACAGCGTGCGCGACATTACTCGCTGACGGTCACTTTCTGGATGATCACGTCATCAACCGGCACGTCCTGGTGCATGCCGCTGCGGCCGGTTTTCACTGCTTTGATTTTTTCGACCACGTCCATGCCTTCAACCACTTCAGCAAACACGCAGTAACCCCAGCCCTGCAGGCTTTCGTCACGGAAGTTCAGGAAGTCGTTATCGGCAACGTTGATGAAGAACTGTGCGGTAGCCGAGTGAGGTGCCTGGGTACGCGCCATCGCCAGCGTGCCTTTGGTGTTTTTCAGGCCGTTGTTGGCTTCGTTGCGGATGTCTGCTTTGGTGGCTTTCTGCTTCATGCCCGGCTCGAAACCGCCGCCCTGAATCATGAAACCGTTGATCACGCGGTGAAAAATGGTGTTGTCGTAGAAACCTTCACGGCAGTAGTCCAGGAAGTTCTGTACAGTAGCCGGCGCTTTGTCATCGAAGGTTTTGATTACGATATCGCCATGGTTCGTCTGGAAAGTGACCATTATATTCGTCCTGTGGAGGTTGTCGTCAGTATCAACTGCCGCACCGGCAAGGCGGCGGGGCATTTTTGTAGACGCCTCTTATATCACAATTTCCAATAACGCGTCAGTAAGGCAACGGCAGTTGCGAAGCGAGCGATGCACAAGTCGGAAAAATACGGCACAATAACCGGCTACATCAAGAAGGCGTATCCCGCACACGTAAACAACGGAATCGTTCAATGCTAAAGATCTATAACACCCTGAGTCGCCAGAAAGAGGAATTTAAACCCATTCATGCCGGTGAAATCGGTATGTACGTGTGTGGAATCACGGTTTACGACCTCTGTCATATCGGCCATGGGCGTACCTTTGTGGCATTCGACGTGGTCGCGCGTTACCTGCGTTACGTGGGCTATAAGCTGAAATACGTGCGTAATATCACTGACATCGATGACAAGATCATTAAACGAGCCAACGAAAACGGGGAAAGCATCGAAACGCTGACCAACCGGATGATCGCCGAAATGCACAAAGATTTTGCCGCGCTGGGTATTCTGCCGCCGGATCTCGAGCCGCGCGCCACGCGCCACATCGCGGAGATCATCGAACTGGTCGGCAAGCTGATCGATCGCGGCCATGCCTACGTGGCGGATAACGGCGACGTGATGTTTGATGTGCTGAGCGATAAAGATTACGGCGCGCTGTCGCGTCAGGATCTCGAACAGCTGCAGGCCGGCGCGCGCGTGGAAGTGGCGGAAGTGAAGCGCAACCCGATGGACTTTGTGCTGTGGAAAATGTCCAAAGCCGATGAGCCGGCATGGAACTCACCGTGGGGCAACGGCCGTCCGGGCTGGCACATCGAGTGCTCGGCGATGAACTGCAAACAGCTTGGCACTCATTTCGACATCCACGGCGGCGGTTCAGACCTGATGTTCCCGCACCATGAGAACGAAGTGGCGCAGTCGACCTGTGCGCACGATGGCCCGTACGTAAACTACTGGATGCACTCCGGCATGGTGATGGTCGATCGCGAAAAGATGTCTAAATCGCTCGGCAACTTCTTCACCGTGCGCGATGTGCTGCAGCACTACGATGCGGAAACCGTGCGCTACTTCCTGATGTCCGGCCACTATCGCAGCCAGCTCAACTATGGCGAAGATAACCTGAATCAGGCACGCGCGGCGCTGGAGCGCCTGTACACCGCGCTGCGACATACCGATGCCAGCGCGACGCCGGCTGGCGGTGAGGCGTTTGAAGCCCGCTTCCGTACCGCTATGGACGATGATTTTAATACGCCGGAAGCTTACTCGGTGTTGTTTGATATGGCGCGTGAAGTCAATCGCCTGAAGGGTGAAGATAAAGCCGCCGCCGATGCACTGGCCGCGAAACTGCGCCAGCTGGCCGATGTGCTGGGCATTCTGCAGCAGGATCCGGAGCAATTCCTGCAGAGTGGCGCACAGGTCAATGCCGATGAAGTGGCAGAGATTGAACACTGGGTGAAAACCCGCGCCGATGCGCGCGCCGCGAAAGACTGGGCGCAGGCGGACATCGCGCGTGACAAGCTGAACGAGCTGGGCGTCATCGTGGAAGATGGCCCGCAGGGATCAAGCTGGCGCCGTAAATAACAAAAAGGGCGAACTGCGGTTCGCCCTTTTTATCATCAGCAATTAACTGGTGTAGGGTGCGCATTCATGCGCACCTGGCTAATCAGGCCACAACCGTTACGCGCTGACCGGCAAACTCAACCGTCTGACCAGCAATAATCTTGCAGCGCTTACGCGTCTCGATGGCACCATCGACGCGTACTTCGCCTTCGTCGATCACCGCTTTGGCCTGCGCGCCGCTCTCCACCCAGCCTTCCAGCTTCAGCAGATCGCACAAATCAACGTGCGCATGTTTACCCAGTGAAAAACTCGCCATTATGCCTGCTCCACATCGTGATATTGCTCGCACGCCAGCAGCGTGTTCTCAATCAGCGTGGCGACCGTCATCGGGCCAACGCCACCCGGTACAGGCGTGATGTAAGCCGCGCGCTCAGAGGCTGACGCAAAATCTACATCACCAACCACTTTGCCGCTTTCCAGCCGGTTAATGCCGACATCAATCACAATCGCACCTGGTTTAATCCAGTCGCCCGGGATAAAGCCCGGCTTACCGACTGCCACTACCAGCAGGTCGGCATGCTCAACGTGATGGCGCAGATCTTTGGTAAAACGGTGAGTGACGGTGGTGGTGCAGCCGGCCAGCAGCAGCTCCATGCTCATCGGGCGACCGACGATATTCGATGCGCCAACCACCACGGCGTTCAGGCCGTAGGTATCGATGTTATAGCGCTCCAGCAGCGTGACGATGCCGCGTGGCGTACACGGACGCAGCTTAGGGGCGCGCTGGCACAGACGACCGACGTTATAAGGATGGAAGCCATCAACGTCTTTGTCCGGCGTAATGCGCTCCAGCACTTTGACGTTGTCGATCCCGGCCGGCAGCGGCAGTTGCACCAGAATGCCGTCGATAGCGTCGTCATTGTTCAGCTCATCGATCACATCCAGCAGCTCGGCTTCGCTGGTGCTGGCGGGCAGGTTATAAGCGCGCGAGACAAAACCGACCTCTTCGCAGGCGCGGCGTTTGTTAGCGACATAGATCTGCGATGCCGGGTTTTCACCGACCAGCACCACGGCCAGGCCAGGGGCGCGTTTACCGGCAGCGAGACGCTGCTGCACTTTTTCGGCAACCTCAAGGCGCACCTGCTGCGCAATCGTTTTACCGTCAATAATTTTTGCTGCCATCAGAGAGGAAATCCATCTGTAGAGAGTTAAATCGGGGATGGCGCCTATTCTGTCAGAAGCGCGTGCGGCTGTCAGTCACAGATTCGTTTACGCGACCGGTTTCCCGATTTTTCGCCGTGGCGCGCACCAGGCTTAGCGCGTATTATGCCCGCCAGGCAATGATGTGGAACACGTGATGATTTGGTTGATGCTCGCCACGCTGGCGATAGTGTTTGTTGTGGGATTTCAGCTGCTGACCGCCGGTTCGCGCCACGCCGCACAGGCGCTCAGCAAGCGGCTGCAGCTGCCGCCGGTGCATGTTGAATCGCTGCTTGCGCAGATGGGCAAAGAGGCGGCAAACGAGTTCACCGATTACATTCGCGGCGACAACGAAGTGCACCTCAATAATGGCGCGGCAGTGCTGCTGATCTGGCAGGTGCTGATTGTTGATGGCAGCGATGAGAACGCACAGCGCTGGCATCACATTCTGACGAAGGCGGGGTTCTCCGCCCTGATTTCACGTCAGCAGCTGTTACTGGCGCTGGGATTCCTGCGCCAGCTGGAGCCGGACAGCCAGGAGCTGAATGCGTTACGCGAGCAGTATAATGCGCGCTTTACGCCGCAGGGGATTGAACTGGAAGGGGAATCCGCGGAGGTGAGTAATCTGGTCTCGCTGAGCGAGTGGCGTCAGCGTCATTAAGGCGAATTGTTCATTCCCTCGACACTCTGCCGTCCGTTGGCGGCAAAAACGTTGACGCGCCAGCGTGCCGACGTATAATCCGACGCATCTTCTATGCGCCCTTAGCTCAGCTGGATAGAGCACCGGCCTTCTAAGCCGTAGGTCACAGGTTCGAATCCTGTAGGGCGTGCCATTCTCTCTTCTTTTAACCTCTCCTGAAGTCTACAAAATCCCTTAAAAACAAGCATCTTATCTAAATCAGCGTCTGCTGAGGCATAGCCTTATCTGCTGGAATCTACATCATTCTGGGGGTACATTTGGGGGTATCTCCCGTTCAATGAAATGAGATACCCCCAAAATGAAGCTAAACGCCCGTCAGGTCAGCGCTGCCAGACCCAAAGATAAACCCTACAAACTGTCCGATGGCGGTGGGTTATATTTGCTCGTTCATCCCGGCGGCTCACGTTACTGGCGACTGAAGTATCGATTCTCAGGCAAAGAAAAACTGTTATCACTGGGGGTATATCCTGAGGTCCCTCTTGCTGATGCCCGGGCAAAACGTGACGAGGCGAAGCGCCTGCTCGCTGCAGGACAGGATCCGGGTGAGGTAAAGCAGGCTGAAAAGCAGGCACAGCGTGTAGCTGTCACCAACAGTTTCGAAGAGCTGGCTCTGGAGTGGCATGCGCACAAGCGTGAGGGCTGGTCTCAGGGCTATGCGGACGACATTCTCGAATATCTGCGCAAAGATGTTTTCCCCTGGATTGGCAGGCGTGCCATTACTGAAATCAAAACGACCGACATGCTTTCCGTACTGCGTAAGATGGAACAGCGTGGCGTTCTGGATAAGCTGAAGAAAACCCGGCAGGCATGCCGACAGATTTTCACCTATGCAGTGATTACCGGCAGGGCAGAACAGAATCCGGTTACCGATCTCGCCGGCGCACTGAAAGCGCCAAAGCAAAAGCATTTCCCTCATCTCACCACTGACCAACTGGGTGACTTCCTGCGCGCGCTCAGCGGCTATACAGGCAGCAGAGTGACACAGTATGCCACAAGGCTGCTGATGCTGACCGGCACGCGCACAGTTGAATTACGGGCGGCTGAATGGGCTGAATTCGATCCGGATAAAGCCCTGTGGCAGATTCCGGCGGCGCGAATGAAGATGCGTCGCCCGCATATCGTTCCGCTGTCCAGTCAGGCGCTGGCTTTGCTTGAAGAGCTAAAACAGCTGACCGGGCGCGGTCGCTTTGTTTTTCCCGGGCGTAATGACGCAGGAAAAACAATGAGCGAAGCCAGTATCAATCAGGTGATCAAGCGCATCGGTTATCACGGAAAAGCCACCGGGCACGGCTTCCGTCACACCATGAGCACGATTCTTCATGAGCGGGGCTACAACACGGCGTGGATTGAAACGCAGTTGGCTCATGCTGATAAAAATACTATCCGGGGGGTCTATAACCATGCCCAGTATCTGGAGGGGCGCCGGGCGATGCTTCAGTGGTATGCCGACTTTCTCGAATCGCAGGAAAAGGCAACAGCCCGAATTCCGGCAGGCATGCCTCAGAGTACGGATGGCTGGCTCTGAACGAACCCGTAGACCCATTGAGTAGACGATAGTAGACTTTATAAGAACAAAAAACAGCCAGCCTGTGTGGTGGCTGAAATCAGAAAACGTTTGAACATCTGCCCCCTCATCTACTCACTATCGCTGACGAATGCTGTGCGTCATATGCAAAAGATTAACTTCGAAGAACTGGATAAAGAACACGCTGAAGCCGTGCATTTCACGGATGCCATTGAGGTTATTGCTGAAGCCAGCAAACGCACAATGTGTGAGGGTGCACTGTTGATGGTGCGGGCTATGCGAGCCTTTAAAGGTGATTATCCTCATAACCTGTGTGAGTTTCGCTTTTACCGCTATTCGCGTGACCAGGGCTTTACATCCGATAAAGACCTGGAAAATAAAAGTTTAAAATTTCTCAGCAAAATTGCGAGCGGGTGTAAGTTTCCTCAGGCATCCGCTGGGTTTGGTCCCGATATTTATCTGGTGGACGGGTTCCAGATATACGAAGGGTTCTATTTCAAAAAAACAGAGCTGATCCTTTTTCTGCTCCATAATGACATGGCTGTTCCCGTCGAATTCTCCGACGGTCTCTCTGCTGCGATTGAGCTCTACGAGCAATATAAGAAACTGATTCGTAAAGGGGCGGATAATGCATCAGCCGATCCCCTGTCGGCTGACGAAGCTATAAATACTCTGGCCGCTGAGCCTGTGAAATGGGGGCGTTTTGCTGGTAAGGAAACGGCGCTGATGATGATTGCTGGTCTGGCTGTAGCTCTTGAACAATCCGGCGGTCGTTATTTGAGAGGGGCCAGACTGAACAAGAGTGCAGTCGTTGAAGCCGCGAGAAAGGCGATCAATGACTATGGAAAGGGGACAGAGATTACCAGTAAAGCGATGACAGATTTACTCAGAGCGGCGCTGAAAAGTCATATTGTTAAAACAGAACCCTGAACACTTCCAGTTTTGGCCCATCGACCAGGAGAGACTTCCAAAACTGTTTCTGCAGACTTCCAAATCGGCTTTCACTTCCAGAATGCAAGCAGAACACTTCCAGTTCGCTTGTTTCCACTTCCAGTTATTTCACCTCTGCTTCCACATCTCCCTCTTTTTTCTTGCTGAAATAGTCCTGTAAACCACACGAGGAATCAGGAGGTCACTATGTCTGAATCACTTATCCGCCTGTCAGAAGTTCAGCGTCGCACGGGCTACAGCAAAGCCTGGCTGTATCGCCTGATGAGTGAAAAACGTTTCCCTTTGCCAGTCAAAATTGGCGCCCGCGCGATTGCGTTTATCGAAAGCGAGATCGATGCGTGGATTGAAGAACGCATCAATGCGTCACGCTCAGCTACACCATATTTAAACGCCGATAAAACCCAACACAACGGGAGCGCAAATGCATGCAAAGCCTCTTCTAAATCAGAATGAAAATAACTTGCGCGCTCTTGCGATGAATTAATTGCACTATCACCCTCGCTGTCGCGGCGGCTCTGATTAAAGACTGATTCGGAGTAACAGAAATGATTGGTAAAAAAATGACTGCCTTGACTGGCAGTGCCCAGACTCACCCTTCATCCAGCCATAAGGCGGCTCCGGAGGACAGAACAGAGAACATTGCAGTTATCAAGGCAGCTGCCAGAACTGGTCAGCCTTTGGTTTCTATACCTCTGGACTGGAGCTCTTTGCGAATGATGCGCTTTATCCAGGCAGCTAAAGATTCGTCGCCATCTTTCTGCTGCGCCTGCTCCATCATGTCTCGCAATTCGGGATCAAGCCGAAACTGGAAAGGAGGATTACCACGTCTTTCATTTTTGTGTGTTGACACGTTAATTACACCGGTTGTAATGTGTTTATGTGTAATGACACATTACATACAGATGGTAAAAAAGGCAACGCCTCAGCAGTGCTTGGACCCACTACCGAGGCGTCTAACCAAACCGTTAGTCGAGGTAACAGTTATGGCTATGAACAAGCATACCCAAACTCGCCCCAGATATCAGCACCGCTTCCTGGTCGTTTCGCGTCAGGACCGGTCTGTACCCCCGCTCCGTCTCTGCACCGGCGCCGGCTCAGAGCAGGCTGTCCGCTGCCTTAACCTCTCTTTCGCGGACCCGCTGCCCGTTCAGGAGGCCCAAAATGCGTGAGCCCATGGATTTAGATCAGGCTGAATTCCAGGCCGAGATGGCCACCTCGCTGTTTGAGGTGATTATGGACAAGGCCTGTCAGGAGTGTTCCCCCCAGCTGCGGCACCTCATCAGCCTGGCCTGCGACATCAACTTTGAGATCTACCGCGCGCTCAGGGCT
>NZ_SDFT01000197.1:0-4383 GCF_004916815.1 Pantoea sp. R102 | reverse complement strand
AGCGCGCGGCGCAGCAGCTGGCGGTCGAGCTGCGCCTGATTACTCACTGACTACGCGTGCAGCGGCAGCAGCATAATCGCCAGCGTCTGGCGTGCGCTGGCCGGCAAATCGCCGCCGCCGGTGTAGCCGTTATTCTCGACGATCAGCGAATTTAACCCCACCAGCCAGTCATAAATGTAATAGGCGGTGTGATTAGCCGGCGCGGCAGACAGCCGCGTCAGACGCTGGCCTGAAGAAAAGCTGACGCTGGGTGCCGGCGGGCGGGCGAAAATCGGGCTGCCGCGATTGACGCGACTCTGCGGCCGTTCACGTTCATCCCGCTGCAGGAAGCCGAGCCAGGCGACAAAGTCACCCAGCACCGTCATGGCACGCGACACCTGGCGATCGGTGCGCGCTTCATGGGCACTGGCCTGTGTCTCCGTTTCGTTGAGCGCGCTTTGCAGTTTGCTCAGCACCTGCAGACGGAAGCTGGCGGTGATGAGCTCCTCCACCAGCAGTTCCAGCGTCGGCTTATCAACGTTGAGCAGCGCCAGCAGGCTCTGGCTCTCCGGCAGCTGACGCAGGTGCGCCAGCCACAGCGCGAACACCTGCTGAGGAAACTGCTGATCGCGCTGGCCGCTGCTGCTGCGCGGTTCGGCGGTGGTTACCGGCTCATCGTTAAACAGGTCAAACTCAAAACCAATACCAAAATAGCTCTGCTCTGCCGCGGCTGGCTGGCCGCCGGCGGATGGCGTGCTGCCGTGGCTCTGACTCAGCCACAGCTGGCGCACCGCTTCGCGCGACGGCTGCAGACGCTCAAGCAGCTCGCCATGCAGGCCGGTGCGATGCTGTAAACACTTCAGCAGCGTATCGGCGATGGCCTGTTTCCGCGCGGCCTGTTCCGGCGTGGCGCTGGCTTCGGTCCACGGCTGCAGACGCTCCACCAGTTTCTGCTGCAGCGTGCTGAGCTGCAGCGCCAGCCGGTCGCGCCGTGCCTCCGGCTGCATCTCATCCTGCAGCCAGCTGCTCATGCGATCGACGCCCGCGCGATCGCGCGCCAGCATGGAACCCCAGCTCTGGCCCGGCTGACCAATCTGCCGCTGTACCGCTTCATCGACGTTGATTTGCGACTGCTGATAGCGCGCATCGTGCGGCGTAATCGCCCAAATCAGGCGCGGCTTGTCTGCGCTGGCCGTCGCGCTCTGTTGCAGTTGCCACTCGCGCAGCGCGCTGGCGGCGAGATCCGCATCCTGACGCTGGCTGGCGGCGGTACAAATCAGCATTAAATCGATCCCCTGACGGGCGGCATAGAAGCCCGGCAGCAGGGCACGTTTCTGTTCCAGCAGACTGGCGCGCAGCGCATCACGCGCCTGCAACCTTGCGCGCTCATCCTGCTGATCGCGGTCGGCGGGCGTGCCCGGTGCGGGTAGCTCCAGCATATCGGCTTCGTCATACAGCGCCTGACGCGGCGTCGAACTGAGCGGCAGGGTGATTTCCAGCGTCAGCAGCGCCAGCCAGCCGAGCGGTACCGACTGCGGTTTTCCCACGCGGTTGGCGACAACCGGACACACTTCAATCAATTCGTTCAGGTCGGCGTCATGGCCGATGAGCTTTTCAGCGGGCAGCGAGGCGTCATCCACCAGCAGGCTGAGCGGTGCCAGCACGCGCGGCGCATGCCGCAGCTGATGGCGCAGATGCAGCAGGCTGCGCAGGGTTTCATTCAGCGCCGGACGCTTCGGCCACAGCAGCGCAAACAGCTGCACGCGGTCGTCCACGTTGAGCCACGGTGCCAGCTCAATCGCCTGCGGCCAGAAATGACGGTCCAGCACTTCGGCGTGGTCGGGCTGGCGGCGATGCCACGCCCACAGCGTCACCAGCGCGTCGCTGTCGAGGCCGGGCTGCATCTCACTCTGGCGATGGCGCTGCAGGCGCTGCAGCGCGGCATCAATCGCCGCGCTGTCCGGCTGGGTGTCCGCGCTGGCGCCGGCCAGCATCAGACGAATCAGCTCGGCTTCGCTCAGCAGCGTCATCTCCAGCGGCCACGCGCCTGACTGCGCTTCACGCTGATGGCTGAAACGGGTGGCGATGGCAAAATCGAGATTGCCGGGATTGATGTGCTGAAAATAGTTCAGGGTTTTGTCGCCGAGGCGGGCGATCAGCTGGCCCTGCGCGTCGCCGACCATTTCACTCAGCAGCCAGGCTTTACCCGCCTGCGACTGACCAAACAGCGCCAGGGTGACCGGCCGCGCCAGCTGTCGTGCCAGCGCGTGGCTCTCAACGCGGGCGCGACGCAGCTGGAGCCGCAGCGTATCGGCTTCCAGCGCCAGACGCGGCGAGTGCGCCTGGTGGCTCTCCACCCAGTTCAGCGCGCCGTCAACCGTCTCCTGCAGCAGACCCAGGCGTTTAGCAGGCGTCGCCGGCGTGGCTTTTTTGGCAGTTCTCATCGTTTACACACGCTCCCGCTGTCGATCCAGTATTGCGCATTGGCGTTGCCGGTGGCCGACAGCGTATTCAGTTTCAGACTCAGTTGCTCCAGCGGCACGCGCGTGCCATCGTCCATGCGCGCCTCGCTCAACACCAGCCGCTCCGGGCCGAGGTTATCCGGGCCCGGTTGTACCGCCAGCCTGATGCGCAGCACGCTTTCGCCCGCTACCTGGCGCGCCAGCTGCGGATCGGTAATGCTCAGACTGTAGAGCGGTGTCGCTGGCCAGCGGTCGTTCTCCAGCTGGCGGAAACCGAGGCAGACGTTACCGCGAATGCGGAAGCTGCTTTTACGGTCCAGCGCGAAGCTGTGGCTGTCGAGATCAATCTCGCTGTAGCACAGATTGTCATCGCTCAGCGTGGCGTTTTCATCCAGCACGCCAAGGTAGCGAATGGTCGAGTAGGGTTCAAAATCGCCGGCGCGGAACCAGAAGCTGCTGAGACGCAGATCGAGTGCCAGCAGACACAGCATGGCACCGACCGCCGCGGTGGATTTCGGGTTATCAATGCGTCCCTGTTTGTTGAACGGATACCAGTCGCTGGTGTGATACCCCTCCAGCGACAAAATGCGGCTGCCCGGCAGCGGCTGCAAATGACGCACCAGCGCCTGAATGCCCGGGAAGCGCGACGGGCGACCGGTCAGCAGCAGCACATCGCACTGATAGAGGGAAACCACTTCGCACATGGCGCGCAGCGCCGGGATGATCGCCATCCGGTGCTGCAGGAACTCAGCATGCAGCTGCGCCATGCTCACCACCAGCGGCACGTCAAGCAGATCGAAACGGCTATCGCCGCCGAGCGTGCGCTGAATCTCTCCGTTGACAAACGCCAGCACGCTGCTGGCTGGCTTCTGCGGCACCAGTTCGCCAAACAGCGCGTTAATTTCGCTGTGGCTGTCGAGCGGATTCCAGTTTTCATAGCGCTCCAGCACCGCCTGCGCCAGCGGAATAAACAGCTGCAGGGTGACCTGCTGGCGCAACGTGGCCTGACCGTCCATGCGGCTGTCGTGTCCAAACAGCTTGTTCATCAGCGGTTCCGCCAGCGCCAGGCCGGCTTTTTGCAGACTCTGCTGTAGCGCGGGCAGGATCCACAGCTGAATCACGTCCAGCAGAATGTCATCGCCGGCCACTTTAAACCCTTCCCGGAACAGCAGGCGCGGGGTGATTTTCACGTTGTTGCCCTGACCATCATCCAGACGATACTGGGTGATGGCGAGATCGGTGGTGCCGCCGCCGATATCAATCGAGGCGATGCGCAGGCTTTTGCCCGGCAGCTCATCCGCTTCGCGCGGGCGATCCGGGCGCGCCATGCTGCTGAAGAAATCTTCCGCGCGACCGGCAAAGTTCACCTGGGTTTCGTTGAACAGCCACACCATCTGTCCGCAGGTGGCTTCATCCCACTCCATCTGCACATCCGGTACCGGACGCAGGCTGTGTGCCTGGCTGGCGGCGTCAAACGCGGCGTCGGCCGGATGCCAGCCTTCGGCTTTCCACACCAGCGCGATGGCTTCCTGCATGCGGCGACGGAAAATTTCCCGCTCCGGCTTCGGCATGGCCGACGGCAGCGTCAGGATCACATGACGCAGCTGGCGCGGCGCCTGGCTTTGCGGCATACGCTGGCGCTGGGCCACGCTGTTCATCTGCATCATGGCCTGCGCCAGCAGCTCACACAGCATAAAGGTCATCAGCGAGCTGCGGCTGTAGCTGGCAGAAAACACCGGCAGGCGGTCATCTTCCGGCAGGGCATGCAGCGGCTGCCCCTCATCGTTGAGCAACAGGGTAAACGGCAGCGCGGTGGCCTGCGGCTCGTCGCTGCCGCCGCTGGCGTTGAAGCGCCAGCCGGGCTGATAACGCGCTTCGTCCCATAAGTAGCGTCGCGGGCTGGAGAGGCCGGTGCTGCCCTCGGTGCCGGCGCGCTGCAGCG
>NZ_SDFT01000196.1:0-13364 GCF_004916815.1 Pantoea sp. R102 | reverse complement strand
GCTTTTTCCGCCATCGCCGCTTCCAGCGTGGTTTCATGCACCATCACATCGGCGTTCGCCGCCAGCTGCAACGCCACCTCGGTGGGGCCGGTATCGCCGAAGATCGCCAGCACTTTGCCTTTGGTGGCCGGGCCAAGATAGTCGGCGCCGTTGATCTCGCGGCCATCTTCCAGCGTGATGCGTTTGCCCTGTTTCAGATCCTGATACCACGGGCCGCGCGGCACGCCTTCCGCCTTCAGGCGCGGTGCGTCAAGGAAGCCCGGCTTATCATGCTGTTCGATGCGGTAGCCATAGCACTCGACCACGTGGTTTAGCGCATAAGCAGTGACGCGAAACTCACCGTTATCCAGCACCGGACCGGCTTCGATCTCGACAATCTCCAGCGGATAGCCGGTATAAGAGCCACTCAGGCTGAGCGCAGTGTCGACAAACTGGCGCAATCCTTTCGGACCGTACAGCGTCATCGGCTCGGTCAGGCCCGCCATCGAACGGCTGGTGAGCAGACCCGGCAGGCCAAAGATGTGATCGCCATGCAAATGGGTAATAAAGATTTTTTCCAGCTTGCCGGGCTTAAGCGCCGATCGCATAAACTGATGCTGCGTCGCTTCACCACAGTCGAACAGCCAGGTCTCGCCGCGCTTCGACAGCGTCAGCGCAATGGCGGTGACGTTGCGCTGCAGGCTGGGCGCGCCCGCGCCGGTACCAAGAAATGTCAGGTGCATGATAAGTTCCTTTGAGCCAACCCCTTGCCGGCATTCAACCCTATTACATACATAGGTGCAAACTTTGCGCCGGTAACTGAAGCGGCGTTACACTCTATGCCAGTTTTCCTCCAACAGATGGACACAACGGATGACCAGACATTTTGATTACCTCGCCATTGGCGGCGGCAGCGGCGGTATCGCCTCCATTAACCGTGCGGCGATGTATGGCCAGAAGTGCGCGCTGATCGAAGCGAAAGAGCTGGGCGGCACCTGCGTCAACGTCGGCTGTGTACCGAAGAAAGTGATGTGGCACGCCGCGCAGATCGCCGAAGCGATTCACCTGTACGGTCCGGATTACGGCTTTGATACCACCGTTAATCGCTTTGACTGGTCAACGCTGGTGAAAAACCGCAGCGCCTACATCGACCGTATCCACACCTCGTACGACAACGTGCTGGGTAAAAACCAGGTAGAAGTGATCAAAGGGTTCGCGCGCTTTGTCGATGCCCACACGGTGGAAGTCAACGGCGAGACCATTACTGCCGACCATATCCTGATCGCCACCGGCGGTCGTCCCAGCCATCCGCAGGTGCCCGGCGCAGAGTACGGCATCGATTCCGACGGCTTCTTTGAACTGGAGGCGCTGCCAAAACGCGTTGCGGTGGTTGGCGCAGGCTATATTGCGGTAGAGCTGGCCGGCGTGGTGAATGCGCTGGGCGCAGAAACTCACCTGTTTGTGCGCCAGCATGCGCCGCTGCGCAGCTTCGACCCGCTGATTGTTGAGACACTGGTAGAAGTGATGCAGGCGGAAGGTCCGACGCTGCACACCGAATCGATCCCGAAAGCGGTGATCAGGAATGCTGACGGCAGCCTGACGCTGCAGCTGGAAAACGGCCAGCAGCAGACGGTGGATTGCCTGGTATGGGCAATTGGCCGCGAGCCCGCTACCGATAATCTCAACCTGGCGGTGACCGGTGTGGCGCTGAATGACAAAGGCTACATTCAGGTCGACAAGTTCCAGAACACCAACGTCAAAGGCATCTATGCGGTAGGTGATAACACCGGTGCGGTCGAGCTGACGCCGGTGGCGGTGGCGGCAGGCCGTCGCCTGTCCGAACGCCTGTTTAATAACAAGCCGGACGAGCATCTCGACTACAGCAACGTTCCCACCGTGGTGTTCAGCCATCCGCCGATTGGCACCGTCGGTCTGACCGAGCCGCAGGCGCGTGAGCAGTATGGCGACGACCAGGTAAAAGTGTACAAATCGTCGTTCACCGCCATGTATACCGCGGTAACCCAGCACCGTCAGCCGTGCCGCATGAAGCTGGTATGCGTGGGGCCGGAAGAGAAGATTGTGGGTATTCACGGTATCGGCAACGGCATGGATGAGATGCTGCAGGGCTTTGCGGTGGCGCTGAAAATGGGTGCCACCAAAAAAGACTTCGACAACACCGTGGCGATTCATCCGACGGCGGCGGAAGAGTTCGTCACCATGCGCTAACACCGCCTCAGCGCCATCATCACAGCCCCCGCCTGGGGGCTTTTTTATTTGCTGACTACTCAACAGCGCGCATACCCGCTATGATTTTTGCTTTGCTGGCCCGGCGGCCAGCGTTTTGCGGTAACGGGACGACGTCAGCACGTGAATATCATCAGCATAATTATGGAGTCGGGCAAAGCCGCGGTCGACGTCGCGCTTTACACCCTGATTCCCATCATGGTGGTGATGCTATTCATCATGAAATACCTTGAAGTGAAAGGCGTGCTGGATTTTGTCGTGCGCCACGCCACGCCGTTACTGAAGCCGCTGGGGATTACCGGCCTGGCGCTGTTCGCACTCATCCAGTTAAATTTTGTCAGTTTTGCCGCACCGCTCGCCGCGCTGGCGATCATGGAGAAGCGCGGCACGTCAGACCGCCACATGGCGGCCACGCTGGCGATGCTGTTCGCGATGGGCCAGGCCAACGCCTTTTATCCGCTGATTCCTGACGGGCTCAACTGGAGCGCTGCGCTGCTGTTCTCCATCAGCGGCGGCGTGCTGGCGGCCGCCTCAACCTATCATTTTTTTGCCCGCAAACTTTCCGACGTCGCGCTGCGCGATGAAGACCAGGGCGTGGAGAACAGCGACACGAAGCCGGGACTGATCGCCATCATCAACACCTCGGGTGCCGACGCCATTCGCCTCGCGCTCGGTTCGCTGCCGATGCTGATCCTTTCGCTGTCGGTGGTGGGCATCCTGAAGAGTGCCGGCGCCATTGAGCTGCTGACGCAGCTGCTGGCACCGCTGTTACACAAACTGCATATCGCCGAGGTGTATGTGCTGCCCGCGCTGACCAAATGCCTGGCCGGCGGCACCGCCTATTACGGCGTGGTTGCCGGTCTGGTCGAACAGGGGCAGTACAGTGCGCACAACATCAACGCCTCGGCAGGCCTGCTGATTCAGACCTTCGACCTGCCCGGCATCGGCATTTTCCTCGGGCTCTCCAGCCGTTTTCCGCGCCTGTTCCGCTTCGCCGTGCCCGGCATTTTGCTCGGCATTGCGTTGCGCGCCACGGCGCACAGCCTGCTGTTCTGATGCCCAACGCTTAATATTGACGTGATTCAGGCCGCTTTGAAAGCGGCCATCCCGACTCACGTAGCGAAAAATGACAATATTACATCCAGAGCAGCTCAGGCTTATTGAAGGTAACAAATTTCTCGGTAAAGAGCCGACACTCATCAATAGCCAGATTAATTTTCATGGTAAGAACAATATTCTGATATGTGAGGAGGGCGTAGTCCTGCAGGATTCCGTACTGGATTTTCGGGCGGATAATTCAATCATTTATTTGAGCCAAAGTGCAATACCCTACATCGTTAAAATAATTGCATTCTCAAATTCGGTCTGCTTCATTGGCAGACATAATTACTTCAATGAAAAGTTAACGCTGATTCTCTCAGAAGAAAAAAATATCATCATTGGCAATCATTGTTGTCTCTCCTTTGGTATCTGGATGCGAACCGCCGATCCTCATCTGATATATAACATTGCGGATAATCAGCGCATCAATCATTCCCGTAGCATTTATATCGGCGATCACGTGTGGATCGGACAAAACGCGATGATTTTAAAAGGTTCATCGATCCACTCCGGCAGCGTAATTGGTGCCATGAGTCTGGTGGCGGGGAAAACGATACACTCCAATAGCTGCTGGGGCGGGAACCCAGTGAGAATGCTTAAAGAGAATATTGCCTGGTCCGGAGAAAGCGTTCATCACTGGACAGAAGCGACAACGCGTGCCTGGAACATGTGCGATACCGAACCAATGCAGTTTAACCATGACGACCATGCATTAAATATTGCGGTGCTTGAACAGGGGTTTAAAGATGCCCGCAATGTTGTTGATAAATGCCAATATCTGTTGAAGCATATCGTTAAAAACGAAAATAAAAATCGTTTTTTATGGTTAAGGTAAATAAAAGAGCCAACGATATCAGCCAGTCCGTGTTAACCAGCCGCAGACCGCCATTAATAACGGTCTGCGCAACCAGGTTACACGGCAAAGTTACGCATCCGCGCCAAACGCCAGCGCTTTCTGCGCGCGCAGCTCTGCCAGCCGGGCTTCCAGCGCGGCTTCGATGTGCTGATAGGCCGTGCTGCCCAGCGCCAGCCGCAGCGGCATCGTTTCCTGATCCAGCGTCGCCAGCGTGGCCGTCACGCATTTTCCGGCATCACCCAATATAGCAAAGTCACCCGCTTCAATCGCCCGACGCAACTGACCGGATGCGTTGTCACGATAGGCGTCGAGCGGCGCGGCGATATCCAGCCCGCTGGCGAAGTTGGTGACGGTCGGGCCCGGCTCCACCAGCAGCAGCTCGATGCCAAAGCTGGCGACTTCCTGGCGCACCGCTTCGACAAAACCTTCAATGCCCCATTTGCTGGCGTGATACAGGCTGAAATTGGGATACGCCACCTGGCCGCCCTCGGACGAGATCTGCGCAATGCGGCCCCCGGCCTGCTGGCGCAAATGCGGGATGACGGCGCGAATCAGCTGGATCGAGCCGGTGAGATTGGTGGCGATCTGGCGTGCAATCTGCGCGTCGCTGAGCTCTTCCGCCGCGCCAAACAGACCGTAAGCGGCGTTGCTTACCACCACATCAATACGCCCGACGCGGGCAAAGGCGGTGGCGATGGCCGGTGCGATACTGGCCGTTTCGGCCAGATCCAGCCGCATCACCAGCAGCCGATCGCCATATTGCTGCTGCAAATCGGCCAGTGCCTGCTCGCGGCGCACCGTTGCCACCACGCGATCGCCGCGCTCAAGTAAACGTTCACTCATCAGTCGGCCCAGTCCGCTGCTGGCACCGGTTATTAACCAGGTTTTCATTTTGCGCTCCTCATGTTGAAAACCTGATGATAGATCGCTTTACTGGTGGTCATAATCTCCCCAATCGCACATGACCTGGTGAGGAAATACCACCAATGAAACGCCCCTCCTGGCACGAACTGCAGGCGATCAAAACGCTGGGCGAGCAGCGCAGCTTTCGGCGCGCCGCCGAGCTGCTTGGCCTGAAGCGCTCTTCGCTCAGCCACCTGGTGAAAACGCTGGAGCACAACCTCGGCGTGCAGCTGTTTCAGCGCACCACACGCAGCGTGTCGCTGACCGACGCCGGTGAGCAACTGCTGCAGCGTCTCGCGCCGCTGCTCAATCAGATGGATGAGGTGCTGCACGACGTCAGCCTGAGCCGCCAGCAGCAGTACGGTACGCTGCGCATCAGCGCCAGCGATGTGGTGATTGGCCTGCTACTGGATCAGGTGGTGCCCGAGTTCAGCGCGCGCTATCCCGGTATTCAGCTTGATTTCGCCGCCCAGGGCGCGCTGGTGGATATTACCGCCGCCGGGTTTGATGCCGGCATCCGTCTGATTGAAGATGTGCCGCAGGATATGGTGGCTATTGCGCTCGGCGGCCCGCTGACCTTCGTTACCGTGGCCTCGCCCGACTATCTGGCAGCGCACACGCCGGTGCGTCAGCCGCAGGATTTACTGCAGCAGCAGTGTATTCGTCATCGCCTGCCCGGGGGCAAACGCTATCGCTGGGAGTATCAGAGTGCGGAAGAAAGTCTGGAGATTGACGTGCCGGGTACGCTGACGTTAGACAATAACGCGCTGATGGCGCGCGCGGCCATCAACGGTTCAGGGATTGCGTTCGTGCCTTCGCTGTATGTTAGCGAGGCACTGCAGCAGGGGAAATTAGTGGAGCTGCTGGCCGACTGGCGCATTCAGTCGGCGGGAATCGCGCTGTGGTTCCCGCCGAACCGGCATCAGTCGATGGCGCTGCGGCTGTTTATCGACGCATTGAAAACCCGCCTGCCGCATCACCGCTGAATCAGCCCTGACGCTGCGGCGCTTTGTGCACCATGGTGTAGGCGTAGTCGACGCCCATGCCGTAGGCACCGCTGTGCTCACGCACCAGATCCATCACCGCATCGTAGGTCTCTTTGCGTGACCAGTCGCGCTGGTACTCCAGCAGCACCTGCTGCCAGGTCACCGGCACCGCACCCGCCTGCACCATGCGCTGCACGGAACGTTCGTGCGCATCAACACTGGTGCCGCCGGAGGTATCGGTCACCACATACACTTCATAACCGGCTTTCAGCGCCATCAGGGCCGGGAAAGTCAGGCACACTTCGGTCCACAGCGCCGAGATGATCAGTTTTTTACGACCGGTTTTCTCTACCGCCTCGACAAATTTCGCGTCTTCCCAGGAGTTCATGGAGGTACGCTCAATCGGCTTCGATTCCGGGTGCACCGCCAGCAGTTCTGGCCAGATGTAGCCGCTGAAGCTTTCCGTTTCTACCGAGGTGTAAATCACCGGCACGTCGAAAATTTTCCCCGCTTTCGCCAGGGCGACGGTGTTATTTTTGAGCTGCTGGCGGTCAATATTGGCGACACCAAACGCCATCTGTGGCTGATGGTCGATGAAGATCAGGGTTGAGTTCTGTGGGTCAAGCAGGTCGAGTTTAGACATGATAGTTTCCTCTAAAGTGGTTTTAAATTTGTGTGTTGTGCTGCTGGAATAAACTTTAGAGAAAGCGCGGACAAAGAGATAACGCAAAGAATTTTACAACTTGTTCAAAGCGTTTTTAGAAGCTTGATTTAAATAGATTAATTAGCCAAAGCGCAGCGTTTTTGCTGGTAAAACAGCGGCTCACCGGCGTTGATTCTGCGCCTGCGACGGGCGTAATCTGTGGCGACAAAATCATAAAAAACACCATCGCAAAATGATCGTACGTCCTCATCAACACTGGTTTCTCCGGTTGTTTGACTGGCACGGCTCAGTGCTGTCTCGCATTGCGTTCCGCCTGTCGCTTAACCTGCTGATGTCAGTGATCGCCATTCTGGGTTATCCCTGGTATTCCACGCTCGGCATTCACCTGACCACCGCACCGTTCAGCCTGATTGGCGTGTCGATCGCCATCTTTCTTGGCTTTCGCAATAACGCCAGCTACGCGCGCTTTATCGAGGCGCGCACGCTGTGGGGCAATATGCACATCACTCAGCGCTCGCTGCTGCGCCAGGTGAAAACGCTGCGCGGACTGCGTGCGGAACAGGTGCAGGAGTTTATCGGGCTGCAGCTGGCATTTAGCTGGAGCCTGAAACACCGGCTGCGTAAAACCGATGCCCAGGCCGATCTGCAGCGGTTGCTACCGCCCGTGTGGCACGCCGCGGTGCTAGGCCATCCGATGCCGACCTCGCAAATCATGTTATGCATGGGCGAATGGCTGGCGCAGCGGCGTGATGAGGGGTTAGTGACGGATATCGTCTGGCAGAGTATTGATGACAACCTTAACCATTTGTCGGCGTATCTGGGTGGCTGCGACCGGCTGGCCAGCACACCGATTCCCTTCGCCTACAGCCTGATTCTGCACCGCACGGTGTATCTGTTCTGCACCCTGCTGCCGTTCGCGCTGGTGGCGGATTTGCACCTGATGACGCCGCTGGTGTCGGTGTTTATTTCGTATACTTTTTTGTCGCTGGAGTCGCTGGCGGAGGAGCTGGAAGATCCGTTCGGCACCGCGCCCAATCACCTGCCGCTGGACGCGCTGTGCGTGAATATCGAACGCAATCTGAAAGCGATGAACAACGATTTCCCGCTGCCGGCAGCGAGCCAGCCGGACCGGTATTTTAATCTGACGTGACGGCACGAGCTGATTCAATCGCCATGCTCGCTGAGCGCACCGCATCGTAGCGGCGCGATTTATCGCGCTAATCCGACCGCTGCGCCGCTGTTTTTTGCGCAATAAATTGCGCCGCTACGGTTTGTGCGGAAGGTTACTGCTGCGCCGTTGCAAGCGCTCCTGGATTGGGACCGGTATTTTAATCTGACGTGACGGCACGGGCTGATTCAATCGCCATGCTCGCTGAGCGCACCGCATCGTAGCGGCGCGATTTATCGCGCTAATCCGACCGCTGCACCGCTGTTTTTTGCGCAATAAATTGCGCCGCTACGGTTCGTGCGGAGGGTTACTGCAGCGCCGTTGCAAGCGCTCCTGGACTGATGCGCCAGTAAAGAAATTATCCCAGCTTATCCAGCCAGCGGACATACGCCTGGTCCCACAGCGCGGCGGGGGTGCCGGCTTTACCGAGGCCAAAGCCATGGCCGCCGCTGCTCAGTTCGATCAGCTCAACCGGCACGCGCATACGGCGGCAGGCGTCGCGCATCAGCTCAGTGTTGTGGGGGTTGGAGGTATGATCGTCCTCCGCCTGCGCCAGAAAGGTTGGCGGATAGGCGCGGGTGACGTAATTTTGCACTGACCAGTTGGCTTCCTGGGTCGGCGTGGCATCATTGCCCACGATCATCTGGTGAGTACGGGTATGCTGATACGGCGCTTCAAGGGTGATAACCGGGTAAATCAGCCCGACGCTGTCTGCGGTTGGCCGGATGTCATCCAGCGAATCCTGCGGTGAATAGGTGACGAAGTCAGGCCGCGCTGCCGCCATGCCGAGCAGATGGCCGCCGGCCGAAAAGCCCAGCAGATGCACCTTGTTTTCCATCGCGTGCACCATGCGAATCGCGCGCTGCGCATCCTGCAGCGGCGCCATTCTGCCGGCCTGCCACTTTTCACCCGGCAGTCGGTAGCTGAGCACGTAGGCGGTATACCCGTTGGCATTAAGCCAGCGCGCGACCGGCCAGGCTTCGCGCCCCATGCCGATAAAACGGTAGCCACCACCAGCCGCAACGATCACCGCTTCGCCGTTGGGATTCTCCGGACGAAAGCGCTGAATGGCGGGAGAAACGATATTGGTCCACGAACCGTTAGCGCTGACTTTCAACAGGCCAGACGGACCGCCGCCACCCGGTGGGTCGTCCGGCCAGAGCGGAATAATGTCATCCCGGGCAAACAGTTTGCCCGCCGTCATGGAGAGTACGGTTGCTCCGCTAGCCAACAGAAAACGACGCCGTGTAATCATCTTGCCCAGTAGCCGGTATGGAAAATGCGCCAGCCCGAAGGCGGCGTCTCATTATGTGATGCAGGTCCTGTTTCAATCTGGCGATAATGTACGCATTTCGTACAAAAAAGCCATAAAAAAACGCGCCAGAAAAGGCGCGTATTCACGAAGAGAAGGGAAAATTAATCCTGCTGCTGGAATTGAGTCATCACCGTCTGCTCACACTGCTGCTGATCGTGACGCAGCTTCGCCCGCTCTTCTTCGCCCAGCTCCAGCCAGCCGTTGACCACTTCCTGCGCGGTTTCCTCATTGAAGGAGGGCTTGTTCATGGCCGACGGTGACTGGCTGGCCGCCAGCTGTGACTTCATTTTCTCAGTGTAGCTCTGCATGTCACCGGTTTTCTGTTCCCCGCTAACAATGTGGCACAGCTGGCTGGCGTAGATATTCTCCTGCGCGTCGGCATCCGTATCATCCGCCAGCGCGCTGGCAGACAGCGACAGCCCTACCAGGGCGATAAGCAATGCTTTCATAATAAGCTCCCGTTATTTCCAGAAAATCACGTTTCGTCTTGCTGCGCGCGTGCCGCCTGCCGGGCAGCACGCCAGTTCAGTAGAGGCGTCACCGTGATGCCGTGCAGCACAATGCTGCACACCACCAGCGTCAGCGCCATGTCCATCATCTGTTCCGCCTGCGGGCCCTGCAGCCCGTGCACCCAGGCATAAGCAATATAATTGATACTGCCGATGCCGCGAATCCCCAGCCAGCCAATCAGCATCCGCCGCATAAACGGCATTTCGCAGCGCCAGGTGGTCAGCCATACCGCCAGCGGCCGCACCACCACAAACAGCAGCAGCGCCAGGCCGATGCCGGTGAGATTCCAGTGATGCGCCAGCGTGATGCCCAGCACCACCATCATCGCTGCCGCCAGCAGGCGTTCGATAGTATCACCAAACGACAGCGCATCGCCGACCACCAGGCCGACCGATTTTACCGGGCTGCCGCCCTGCTGCTTCAGACGCTGGTTAGGATTGACCAGCACCTCTGCCGGCAGGTAGCGCTTCTCTTCCGGTAAATCTTCCAGTGGAAAGCGTTTAGTCACGCGCAGCTCGGCGCGACGTAAGCCGACGCCTGCTGCAAAAGTAGCGAGGAAGCCAGACGCATCCACCGACTGCGCCGCCGCGTAGCTCAGGGCGATCAGCGCCAGCGCGAGGAAATCATTTGGGGCCACGTCGTGATGCGCGCTGCGCAGATGGGTCGCCAGCTGGCCGATCAGCCGGCCGAGCAGATAACCAATCCCCAGCCCGCCGCCAATCGCCCATACCACATCGCGCGCCGCCCAGCCGCCCAGCAGCTCCAGACTGAAGGCGCCCGGATGCATCAGCAGCAGCGCCAGCATCAGCAGCGGCAGCGCTGAACCGTCGTTCATGCCGGCCTCGCTGGAGAGCGCCACGCGCAGCGCATCGTCATCGCGCGCATCGTTAACGGAGATCAGGCTGGCAAGCACCGGGTCGGTCGGGGCCACAATGGCGCCAAACGCCAGCGACAGCGGCCAGCCAAAGCCGGTAATCCAGTGAATCAGGCAGGCCATGCCGCCGACGGTCAGCAGCATCGCCGGGAATGCCAGCCGCAGCCCGACGCGCCACGCGTGCGCGCTCATCGGCAGACGCAGCTTGAGCCCGGTGATAAACAGCGAGGCGGCCATGGTGATTTCGGTAATATGGGCGGCGAGCTCGGCGTGGCCGATAATGTCGATTTGCAGCAGATTAAGCATCCACGGGCCGCACAGAATGCCCGCGAACAGGTAGAGACCAAACGACGTCACCGGCCCCCGGTGAATCCAGCCGGAAGCCAGTGACATCAAAAGTAGCAGACCGCCAGTGAGGGCGGTCCAGGCCAGGAAGTTCATAACGCTCCGTTTTTAAATAACATTCTCCTTTAAGCCTGGCACAGGATCGTGAATTAGTTTTGCAGATGGCGACTGGCGAGACGAATCAGCAGCGCAAGCACAGCGGCAGCCGTCGCAAGGCTGACCACGCCATTCCAGCCGAAATGGGCCAGCGCCAGGCTGCCGAGCGCCGCGCCGGTCGCCATACCGATAAACACCACGGTGAACATCAGCGCATTGAGGCGGCTGCGCGCTTCCGGCGCCAGGCTGTAGACCAGCGTCTGATGCGCCACCAGCGTGGCCTGCACGCCAAGGTCAAAGCCGATGGTGCTGAGGATAATCAGGCCAAGCTGCGCCGGCACCGGCAGTACCGGCAACAGGAACATCAGGGCAAACGACACCATCACCAGCGTGGCGCCATACTGGGTGACACGCGCCGGGCCGATGCGGTCGGCAAAACTGCCCGCCAGCGGCGCGGCCAGCGCCCCGGCGGCACCGGCCAGACCGAAGGCCCCTGCCACGGCGCTGTCGAGATGGAAGCGATCGCTCAGCATCAGCGCCAGGGTAGACCAGAAGGCGCTAAAACTTACCGACAGCAGGCCCTGCGCCAGCGCCGCACGGCGCAGCGTCTGGTGATGCTGCCACAGATGCGCCAGCGACAGCAGCAGACGCGGATAGCTCACCGTGGTGCCCGGCGTAAAGCGCGGTAACGCGCGCCACAGCGCCAGACTGCTCAGCAGCACCGCCGCCGCCGCCATCATGTACATGGTGCGCCAGCCCAGATACTCCGCCACCACGCCGCTCACCACGCGCGACAGCAGAATGCCGACCAGCAGCCCGGTCATCACCGTGCCGACGGTTTTGCCACGGCTGCGCTCCGGTGCCAGCGCCGCTGACGCCGGCACAATGTCCTGCGCCACGGTAGCGGTTAATCCGGTAACAAAGCTGGCGATCAGCAACGCATTGATGCCGCCGGAAAAGCCGCACAGCAGCAGCGCGGCGACCAGCAGCAAGCCTTTAACCAGAATGATGGTGCGGCGATCGTGGCGGTCACCGAGCGGGGCCAGCAGCAGAATCCCCAGCGCGTAACCGGCCTGGGTCAGCATCGGTACCATACCAACGCTGCCAATGCCCACATTGAACTGTTTACTGATGATATCCAGCATCGGCTGGCTGTAGTAAATCGATGCCACGCTGAGACCGGCACCGGCCGCCAGCGTAAACACCAGCGGTGCCGGCAGCTTTTCAGCAGGCATGGCAGAAGATTGAGACATGGCAGACATAGTGGTTTTCCCCCGTGATGATGCGCTTATTAAAGCGCGTTGCGGCCATACGCGGTAGACTGCTATGACACAGAACTGTTATGCATGGTACGTATGAGCACACTCACCAGCGTTGACCGCATCGAACTGATGCAGACGTTTATCCGCATTGTTGAAAGCGGCTCGCTGTCGGCGGCCGCGGCGCAGCTCGGCACCACCCAACCCACCGTGAGTCGCCGTCTGCAGGCGCTGGAACAACGGCTCGGCCTGAAACTGATTTTACGCACCACCCATGCGCTGAAACTCACCGACGACGGGGAACGCTGCTATGCCCAGGCGCGGCAGCTGGTGGCGACCTGGCACGCGCTGGAAGATGAGTTAACCGGCGCGAATGACGACCCGATCGGCACGCTGCGTGTGCGTGCGCCGCATGCGTTTGGTCAGGATCAGTTGATTGCGCCGCTGATGGATTATCTGCAGCGCTATCCGCGCCTGGCAGTGGAGTGGATGCTCAACGACCGCACGCCGGACTTTGTCAGTGAAAACGTTGACTGCGCCATTCAGGTCGGCGCGCCCACCGATCCGTCGGTGGTGGCGGTGCTGCTGGCGGAAGTGCCGCGCTTTGTCGTTGCGGCACCGGCGCTGCTGGCGGCTCATGCGCCGGTGAAAGAGGTTACCCAGCTGACGCAGCTGCCGTGGCTGGCGCTGACCAGTTTTTATCGTAACGAAATTGCGCTGCAGCGTCTCAGCGACGGCCAGCCGATCAACTTGGCGATTGCCCCGCGCCTCGCCAGCGATAGCCTGTACGCGGTGCGTAAAGCCGCGCTGGCGGGCATGGGCGCCGCGATTGTGTCGTCATGGGTGGTGCAGGAGGACTTAGCCAGCGGCGCGCTGGTGCAGCTGGTGCCGGACTGGCAGGCGCCGCCGCTGCCGGTGTGGCTGACCTACCCGTGGGCCAGTTATTATCCGGCCCGCCTGCAGCATTTTTTCGCGATGATCAGGGACGTGATGCCGCAGCTGACCGGCACGCAGCCGGTGCGGTAAGGAGCCAGGTCGCCATTCAGGTTTTTGTAGGGTGCGCA
>NZ_SDFT01000195.1:0-7139 GCF_004916815.1 Pantoea sp. R102 | reverse complement strand
AGCGCCTGCGCCGCCAGCTCAGCATCCTGCTCCGCATACTCGCCGTACGCTTTGGCAAAAAAGCAGCCGAGCGAACCTTCCGCCCGCATCCACTGTTCCAGCACTGAAAACAGCTGGCTGATGGCTGCCGGATCGTCTGGCTGTGACAATAAATTGGCAAAGCGCTGCCGGCGCGCGGTCATCACCGCGGCAGTTAACCGCTCGCGCGACGGAAAGTGCTGATAGAGCGTACGCGTGGAGACCTTCGCCTCACGGCAAATGTAATCGGTGCTGGTGGCATGAAAACCGTTGTTGTAGAACAGCCGCTCGGCAGCGTTCAGGATATGTTGTTTTTTAAGCATACCTTAAAAAGTAAACCGATCGTTTTACTTTTGCAAAGTGGCGGCGCGAAAATCGGGTGCGAGGCGGTTAATCACCGCCTGTTTCGAGGATGCAGCTTTGAAGGAATTATCAATCAGGAAAGGCGCTTAGCCCAGTCGGGCGATGCGCGCTCGGGCCTCATCCAGATGCTGTTGTAACGCGGCGAGGCAGGGCGCAAAACGATCGGAGAAGCCATCGCAACTGTTCGCCAGAGACAAAAATTCCTCCGCCAAAGCCAGCGCTTCCCGCCATGTATCGCTGCTGACCACTTCTGGCAGTGACGCAGGCCGCAGCGTATTCACGATGGCACCCCCCGCTCTGGGCGCGAAGCCCATCGGCAGAATGTCATAAGCTGGCGCGAGGTGATAAGGACGGCCATGGCGACTGATGAATGACAGGTTACCGGCGTGCATGTCGGTATTGCCGATCAGCATGCCGAATGCCCAAAGCCGGGTCGTGCTATTAGCGGCCTCACGCACCCGTCTACCGGGCAGCCAACCAACAGTGCCGCAATCGGACAGTGTGCCACGTAGGCCACGGCGCTGGCCGCGAAATACTCGCCCGTCATAGGTTAATCACCATCACTTTTAGCCCGCTAACTCAGCGGGTTTTTTTATGCCTGTCACCAGACCGCACAGAACGCCTTCAGAGAGCCGCACAGACGCAACCATTCGACGTATTACCCTCAAATGGATCACCCGCACAGCGTGGCGCTGGTGCAGCCACAGCCCGACAAAATAAACGTCTCACCGACAAAAACGGCGCTACACCGCACCCGCCTGCGGGTTTTGCATCAGGAAAATTTTTCAGTTTTATTTTTCTTCAAACCGCCGTGCCGGGCCGCGCTGCTGCTGGCTTCCTGCCGGATTCTGCGAACTGAAATCGTTGAAAAGATTTTCAGTAATTTTCAGTTTTCTAGATCGAATGAAGATCGTGGTGGCTCGTCAGTTATATGATTTTTATATAAATTTAGGATTTTACGTCATCTGCAGGATCTAGCGGAGATCGACCGGCCTGAATAAGACTTTTAGCGGGAACACAGGCGGCACTTGGGCTGAAGAAGCATTGCTGTTGATGCTTCGACTGAAAAACTCTGTCCGGCATGATCTGCGATTATGTACTGTGATTGGGTAATATGAGAGCAATAAAGTGGAACAGATATCTTCAAACGAAGCGCTTTTGTGTTCATGCAGTGCGACGAAAAACGGACGAAAGATGTTATCTCGAATGGAATAGCAACTACTTCAAAGGACTAAAAAAGAAAAACCCCGCAGGGCGGGGTCTTATGCTGCTTTAGGTTGAGGTGGCTGACCAGATTGGTCCATCGCAGAACAACTTAAAGCTTCAACATCTTGTGCATCAAACGCTTGCCAAAAAGATGTTGCTTCAGCTATCAACGAGAGAGTTTCAGTAACATCGAAGCTAATCTCTTGAGTGTTCATAACTTACCTTAGTATTTTAACCCGAACAGGGAGTAAGTAGTGATGTAATGGATTCAAATGAATGCCTGACGATGTCGTCACTATAAGGTAATAGTACTCTATGATCAAATTTATGTGCGTCTTGATGTTCTTAAAGCGAAGATTGCACCTCTGATACTCTCTTCGACAGTTTCTAAAGATGCAGAAAGGTGGGGCATGCAAGTAACATCTTCATAGAACCCATAACGGTGATACCGAGACAAATTGTCTTCTGTCGGGTTAAGTATGTAAATCTCTTCCATCTTAGTTGCTTTAGCAAGGGTATGAGCATAGATCATCGCTGATAGCCAAACCTTACCTGATAAATGACTTTGGGTGTGCTTAAGGAAGTTTTCCATCATGCAAACATTGAGCCTTGTTCTGCGCAGATCAAGCTGGCATAGAATCACACCTCCCAGAGGCGCCTCAGGGGCATCAACAATTTTCATAGATACATCTAAGACCCCATTGCTTGCATCAAGTAATGGTTCTCCATAAGTGGCAAGCGCCCATTTCCAATTCAAGGAACCGTAGGCTCCACTCTTGAGCAATGCAACATCATGATCATTAAGGCGGCCATATCCGATCGGCCATTTAAAACCGTCAGCTACAGCTTGGACTGCATTGACAGCAAAAGTGTGGACGTTACTGAGTGAAAGCATACTGTTTTCTTTTTTAATTTCTCATTGCTGAGCATGTTATATGGGGGTAAATCAGGTTTCAACTAAACGCATGTCCAATATTGAGGGGACAAAAAGGGGACAGTAAGCAAAAAGGAAAAACAGCTGCTTTTGTAGGTAACTGAATGATTTTAAAGTGTTAATTTGGTGGCCCCTGCTGGGTTTGAACCAGCGACCAAGCGATTATGAGTGTAAAATCAATAACTTACGTAAATGTACCCCACTATACTTTTCAATACCTTCCCAATATAATAACTGCTGTATAAATAACCAGAAGTCATCCCAAATACGCGCTTGGGGAATCCTATAGGTATCCTGGCTGGACCATGCGATTCGCAGGATACCCTGATCGTGTGGTCGAGGAGGTTGGATGGAAACGTTCAAATTCACGAAAACCAGGCTGGAAGAGCTCCCCCCTGCTGCCAGGGGGCAGGTAGAGTATGGCGACACGGTTGTAAACGGGCTACGGATCCGTGTCGGCGTCAGCGGCACTAAAAGTTTCTGTGTGTCCCGCAAGAAAAACGGCAAGTTTTTCCGGGCAACGCTGGGGCGTTTTCCTGCGCTGTCGGTGGAGAATGCCCGGGCGAAAGCACTGGAGGTCATGGGCAGCATGGCCCTCAGCGGTCAGAACCCCAATATTCAGAAGCGTACGCATGAACGGGCAGCTGTCACCCTGCAGGACGCCCTGGACACCTATATTCTCAGCCGCGAGCATCGCCTGAAGCCGGCCACCGCAAAACAATACCGGAGCATTCTGGGCAACTATTCAGGGGACTGGCTCTCACAGCCTCTGGCTTACATCACCCGCGATCGCGTTGAAGCCCGTCATAAAGCCATCACGCATGGCACGGTCTGGTATGGTGCGGATAAGCGTTCCCTCCGACGGGGCACCGGGCAGGGGAGTCATGCGCAGGCGGACTTATGGGCCCGCGCACTCAGGGCGGTTTACCGTTTCGCACACGATCACTACCGGGATGAGGAAGGGCGAACCCTGCTTCCCGATCCACCCACACTGGTGCTCAGCACCAAGCGGAAATGGCATGGCACGGTCAGGAAAAGCGACCGCATCCGTACCCATGATCTTGGTCGCTGGTTATCTGCGATAGAGACGGTGAGGGAACAGGCGGAGCGTGAACGTGATGATTTCGCTGCGACCGTGTGTGATGCCGTGGAGATGGCCACGTTCACGGGCCTGCGGAAGTCCGAAATATTCGGTCTCGCCTGGTCCTGCGTTAACCTGGGAGGCCGCTACTTCTGGATAGACACGACAAAAAACGGCGACCCGCTTGAACTGCCCATCACCCGTACCTTACTGGCGTTGTTCCGCCGGCGCGCTGCGGCGCGGCGCGGAGAGCATCCTCTGGTCTTTCCGGGCATAAAGACCACCATCAAAGAATACCGCCACGTCACCGGGCGCATAAGCCAGTCAACGGTTCCTGAACCCAATCCGGATAATCTGCAGCCTATCCCGTTCAAGTGGCATGACGCGAGGCGAACTTACGGTACCGTGGCGGAGCTGGCCGGGGTGGGAAGCTATATCCTCAAGCGGCTGATGAATCACAGAACGCTGCGCAGTGCCGATGTGACCCAGGGGTATCTGCACTTTGGTGCGGATGAACTGCAGGCACCGGCAGCAAAAATTGAGCATGCCATCCTGGGCTACAGCGGAAGAGCAGATAAGCCTGAAGGCCTGGATGCCCGGCTGAAAGAAGCGCTGGAACACCTCAGTGATGATGAGAAACGAAGACTGCTTTTCTCACTCTCAGAAAAGGTCAATGAGGTCAGAAAATGATTGATGAAATTAAAGCGGAAATGACAAAAAAGCTGGAAGAGCTGGCTATGGTAGAGCCGGTGACAGGTTATATCAATATGTTTTACCAGGCGTTGTCCTTCAGTGATGCAGACCGCAGGACGTATATCACCGAAATTTCAGATCCGCTCTGGTGTATGGACCTCGCGAAAGGCAGCTATGATCGTGCCCGGCTGGCCCTGCTTAAATCCTATCTGCTGCTTCTGCTTGAACAGCACTACCACACAGCCATTTCACTCCTTCCTGTTCTGAAGTCTTTCGACATCCTGGGACAGACCGATACCGCAACGTTTATTGATGTCGCCATGAATAAGCTGCGTCAGTCTGAAGAATTCCGTCGGGAAGTGTATAGCGGCCATAACAGCAGGAATGCGTCAGGACGGCGTAATAAACATGCAGATGAAGTGATCGCGATAATGTCTGAAACCTGGCGCCAATATCCGCACACCCCTAAAAATGCCATGATCAAAAAAGTATATGGCCATTTGAAAGGACAGGTCAGTGAAGAGACGCTGGCACGCTGGATTAAAGAGGAGAAACTCGGGCCAGCTTCCAAAGTTCGCCCGTATCCGCCTTTTCGGCTGGTCATACCCTCATAGCGCGTTATGATCCCCTTATAGCGCGTTGTGATCCGATCACAGCGCGTTCTGAGACTACAAACAGTATCTCCGGCGATAGATATTCACCATCAGTCTATAACTGATATTGATGGTGATACTCATGCAATTCCCTCTCAGCCTGAAAACACCCCGCCGTCTGACCCGGTCAGAGGCAGCGCACTATCTGGGGGTTACGCCCCAGACCCTGGCTAACTGGGCCAGCACCGGTAAGGTGCAAATTCCGCATTACAAAGTCGGTCGCAAGGTTATTTATTTTCAGTCAGATTTGGACGCGTATCTGGTGTCCACGCGTCGTACGCAGACCATGTGAGGCTACCCATGCTGACTCAGCGAACCTTCACATGCTTCTGGCGGGATGAGTTTGATATGGCATCCGGAATTTATGCACTTGCTGATGTTCTGTATGGTGATCAGCCTTTGGGTTCGATTTCCTGGCGCTCTAGTTTTTCTCGGCATGCTTCTTTAACCCAGGAGCTGAACTTACCAGATCCTGCGGCAGTATCGATTTGCTCCAAAAGCTCATCTTCGAACCGAATGTTTTTAGCAGTGCTATTCAAACGATCAAAATTGCGCTTAGTTCTTTTCTCTTGCATCAATAGTCAGCCTTTAGGTTCGATGCCTCTGGACTGGAGTTCTTTGCGAAGTACCCGCTTAATCCAGGTCGCAAGCGTATTATCACCATCTTGTTTAGCAACTTCTTCTAATTGTTGCCTGAAGTCCTCATGCAAACGCATTTGGTATTGGGGAGAACGCTTCTCACTTTGTGTTGACATGGTAATTACCATTTCCTATATTTTATTACATGGTAACGACCATGTTAGTTTTCGTTTCCATACAAAGCAACGCCCCGCAGTGCTCGCAACACATACGGGGCGTCTTACCAAACCGTTAGTTGAGGTAACAGTTATGGCTGTGAACAAGCATACCCAAACTCATCCCAAATATCAGCACCGCCTCCCCGCCATTTCCCGTCAGGACCGGTCTGTACCCCCGCTCCGTCTCTGCACCGGCGCCGGCTCAGAGCAGGCTGTCCGCTGCCTTGCCCTCTCTCCCGCGGACCCGCTGCCCGTTCAGGAGGCCCAAAATGCGTGAGCCCATGGATTTAGATCAGGCTGAATTCCAGGCCGAGATGGCCACCTCGCTGTTTGAGGTGATTATGGACAAGGCCTGCCAGGAGTGTTCGCCCCAGCTGCGGCACCTCATCAGCCTGGCCTGCGACATCAACTTTGAGATCTACCGCGCGCTCAGGGCTGACGGAGGAAAGCACCATGATCAGTAACGTGAAGTTTAACGAGCTGGCCAGCCGGGTGGAGGCGCTCACTGCGCGCGTCGGGGACCTGGAGGCCAGCCTGAACGCGCTGGTGGATTCACAGGGCGGCACCATTCCGCCCGGCATGGCGCCGGTCAGCACGCTGGCGGCGGAGTTTGGCATCTCCACCAAAAAGGCGGAGGAGCTGGCAAAAAACGCCGGCGTGATGCTGGTGCGGCACAGGGCCGGAGGCTATCTGGTGCCGGACGAAAAATTCCGTGAAGCGGCCCGTCTGGTGCTGCGTGCGGCCAAACGGAAGTACGGCTCGGCGTACTGGTACCACCCGCTGATTGGCAAGTTCCAGATGAGCGGAGGGATACCGAAATGAGCGTGACGGAAACGGAAACCCTGTCTGACGCGCTGTTCACCTGCATCTACCTGTGGGTGAACGGTCATCCCGTTGATAAAAAAGCGGCCCGTGAGGCCGCTTCACGGCACCGCGATAAACATTCCTGCTACGGCCGTCTGGCGCAGAAAATGAAAGACTTTGTGCCGGGCAGCGGCATGAGCTATGAAGCCCTGTGTGAGGCAGGCTTCTGCCAGACAGACGTAAAGAAGCAGCGTCAGACGCGGATGAACCTGATTGCCGGTTACACGGGCGGGGAGGCCGTTAAGGCGCTGCTGTGTGATTCAGAACGTATCAACCGCCTTTTTCCCGCCGCTAAAGAGCAGCCGGCAGCTCCCCGCCAGGCGGGGCTGTCCCTTTCCCAGATGGGGCCCAGCCAGCGCGGCGGGGTGCTTCTTGAGCATTACAGCGGGCAGCTGGCGCTGGATGCTGATTCAGACGTGGTGCATCACTATAACGGCATCGTCTGGCAGCCGCTGAGCGACCGGGCGCTGGCGCGCCAGATGGCGGCCATTTTTATCGACAGCGAAACGGCGTATTCCATGCCGGCCATG
>NZ_SDFT01000194.1:0-2894 GCF_004916815.1 Pantoea sp. R102 | reverse complement strand
CTGATACCGCGATGGTTGCGCACAAACAGCATGCCCACCGGCCAGCGCTCAGCCATCGCGATCGCGTCGTGACCGGCTCCGCTCGGCAGCGCCAGACTGCGCCCCTGCACGGTTTCTACCGCATGGCTCAGCGCCTGCTGCAGCCGCGTATCACAGGCGGTGGCCGCGATGCGATAGTACTCGTTAGCGCTGAAGCTGAGCCCGCGCCGCAGCGCGATGGCTTCCGCCTGGGTCAGCAGGCTGGAGAGCAGACGTTCCAGCGGTTCATCCTGCGGTCCGCGCACGTCCAGCGACAGCTGCACCTCGCCGGGGATAACGTTAACGGCGCCCGGCAGACAGCTCAGCGTGCCCACCGTGGCCACCAGCTGCGCATCCTGATCCTGCGTGGCCTGTTCCACAAACACCATCCACTCTGCCGCTGCTGCCAGCGCGTCTTTGCGGTGCGTCATCGGCACCGTGCCGGCATGACCGGCCTCCCCGACAAAGCGGCAGTTAAGACGGCGCGCGCCGTTAATCGCCGTCACCACACCAAGCGCCAAATCGTCCTGTTCCAGACACGGTCCCTGCTCAATGTGCAGTTCGAGATAAGCCACAATGTCGCTCACCTCACGTGCCGCCTGCGGGATCAGCGCCGCGTCCAGGCCGAGGTCCTGCATCGCCTGCGCCACCGTAATACCGTTACCGTCCGGATGTGACACCCAGCTCTCCGGCCAGCTGCCGGTGAGGCCTCGGCTGCCAAGCAGCGTGATGCCAAAGCGCGTGCCCTCTTCATCGCCGAAGCCGACAATTTCAATCGCCAGCGGCAGGCGCTGCTGATGGTCGTGCAGCCACTGCACGGTTTCAATGGCGCTGAGCACGCCCAGCATGCCGTCGTAACGTCCGGCGTTGCGCACGGTATCGAGGTGCGAACCAAGCAGCAGCGCCGGTGCGCCCGGCTCCGCCGCTTCATAGCGACCGCAGATATTGCCGACCGCATCCTGCCAGGTGTGCATACCTGCCGCCTGCATCCACTCAGCAACGCGCGCGTTGGCGCGCACCTGCTCCGGCGACAGATAGACGCGGGTCAGCCCCTCTTCGCTCTCACTGATTGCTGCCAGCGCGTCACAGCGCGCCATCACCCGCGCCGCCGCTGACTGCGCCTCACCGGCGCTCATCAGGCTATGACTCATGCGTGGCTCCCGTAGTGGTCCCAGGCAGCCTGCAGCGCCGCGCCCTGAGTGGTGCGGAAACCGACGTGATTCAGCACGGACTCCAGCGCGCTCAGCGTCAGCATCACGCAATCTTTGCGCGCGTTGTAGCCCATGGTGCCGATGCGCCACACTTTGCCGTGCAGCGGACCGAACGAGGTGCCAATCTCAATGCCGAAATCGTCCAGCATCAATTTGCGTACCTGGTCGCCGTTAATGCCCTGCGGGATCACCACGCCAAGCACGTTATTCATCTTGTGTGTGAGATCGCCAAAGGTTTCCAGCCCCATGCCCTGAATACCTTTCAGCAGCGCATCACCGTGCAGCTTGTGACGCGCGATGCCGTTATCCAGCCCTTCCTGCAGGATCAGACGGGCACATTCGCGTGCGCCAAACAGCGCCGAGGTGGCTTCGGTATGGTGGTTGAGCCGCTCCGGTCCCCAGTAATCCATGATCATGCCGAGATCGAAGTAGTTGGAGTAGATCATCTCGTCGACGCCATCCTGATGTGCGTCGGTACGGATGCCCTGCTCCACGCACTTACGCTGGCGGATCACCGCTTCCATTTGCGGGCTCAGGGTGATCGGCGAGGTACCGGACGGACCGCCGAGGCATTTCTGCATGCCGGCAGAGACCGCATCCAGCCCCCAGGCATCGGTTTCCAGCGGGTTGCCGCCCAGCGATGCGGTGGCATCGGTGTACAACAGCACGCCGTACTGGCGACAAATCGCACCGAGCTGCTCCAGCGGTTGCAGCATAGTAGTCGAGGTATCGCCCTGCACCGTCAGCAGCAGGCGCGGTTTGACTTTTTTGATCGCATCTTCGATCTGATCCGGGGTAAATACCTCGCCCCACGGCACCTCGATGGTATGGACTTCCGCGCGGCAGCGACGGGCGATTTCGCACAGCAGATGACCGAAGCGGCCGAACACCGGCACCAGCACTTTATCGCCCGGACGAATCGCCGACAGCAGGATGGCTTCGATACCGGCGCGTGAGGTGCCATCAATCAGCAGGGTCCAGCGGTTTTCAGTGCGGAATACGCCACGGTACAGCGCCATCACCTCGTTCATATAGTGCGTCATCGCCGGATCGTACTGCCCAAGCAGCTGGCTCGACATGGCGCGCAGCACGCGCGGGTCGGCGTTGATCGGGCCCGGTCCCATCAGCAGACGCTGTGGCGGATTGATTTGCGAGAACTGGCTGATATCCATGAGGGGTTCCTTATTGTTCGGTTACAGACGCACGGTCGAAATAAACTGCTTCAGCTCGGCGGTTTGTGGATTCGCAAACAGCGTTTTGCTGTCGCCCTGCTCCCACACGCGTCCCTGATGCATAAACACCACGCGGTCGCCCACGTCGCGGGCGAAGTTCATTTCATGGGTGACGAGAATCAGCGTCATGCCTTCGGCGGCCAGCTGCTCCAGCACTTTCAGTACTTCACCCACCAGCTCCGGATCGAGCGCCGAGGTGATTTCGTCACAGAGTAAAACTTTTGGCTGCATCGCCAGCGCGCGGGCAATCGCCACGCGCTGCTGCTGACCGCCCGACAGGTTAGCCGGGTAGTAATTGAGGCGTTCGCCGAGCCCGACTTTTTCCAGCATCTGCGTGGCCAGCGTGCGGCACTCCGCCTCGCTCTTTTTCAGCACGCGGCGCGGTGCCAGCATCACGTTTTCCAGCGCGGTCATGTGCGGAAACAGGTTGAAG
>NZ_SDFT01000193.1:0-20094 GCF_004916815.1 Pantoea sp. R102 | reverse complement strand
CTGGTGGCGGTGCTGTTTTCACCGCTGACCGGCAGCTGGCTGTTGCCGGCCACGCTAAAGCAGCACCGCGCCGGAAACGGGCGCCTCAGCCAGTGCTATCGCCGCCTGCTGAGCAGCGTGCTGCGCCACCGCATGCTGACACTGGCGATGGCGATGCTGGCGCTGTTGCTGGCCGGCGTGCCGCTGGCGGCCGCGCTCTGCACCGGGCTATGGCTGACGCCGGTCAGGCTGGTCAGCGCATCGCTGCCTTTCGATTGCTGGCCATCCGGCTTCGCCTGTTCCTCTTTCAGCGCACTTTGCAGCGAACTGTTAAGTAACGCAGCGTTTAAGCTGGTGCGCGCCTCACCCCGGGTTTCCAGCGCGGTGCTGTTATCCACTGGCGGGCTGCTGCGGTTTTCAACCATCGCTGGCAACATGGCAAACAGCGCCTGCACATTCTCTAAGTCGCTGGCAGTTAACGAACTTGCTGCGCGCTTGTCATTATCATCGGCTGATTTCAGCCCGGCTTTAGTGTTTTCCGGCTGTAAAAGTGCGTTTAACGCCTCTGGTTTGTCCAGTGCCTGCAGCAGGGCGCTTAATGACGCTTTTGTGACGTTTTTCGCGTCAATTTCTGCCGCCAGATCAGCGGATTGCGCGCCATTTCCCTGCTGCTTAACCAGCGTCAGCAGGCGGTTGCCCAGCTCGGTAATAAATCCCTGCGGCAGGGTGTCAGCAGCGGACAGATTGTCCACTGCCGCTGAAGGTTGTGCTTTGCCGGTTTTGGCAAGCTGTGTCAGCAGTGTTGGCAGCGTGTTCATTCGCCTTTCCTCAATGCGGCCCGTTGGGCAAATTCATCCATCCGTTTCTGATCGAGACGGCTTTCCTGTCGTAATGCGTTCTCTTCCGCGCGGGTAATCAGCGTCTGATAGGCATTCAGCTTCTTATGCTTTTCACGCCAGTTGCTCAGCGCCTGTTCCAGCCGCTGGTTCCACTGATTAAGCTGCTGGCGATGCTGTTCGATGGCTTTTTCCAGCGTCTGAATAAACTGGTGATAATTGCTCCAGCGCGTGCTGGCGATGCCGCCGGACATATCCTGATTGAGCTTATTACGGTACTCATCCTGGTAATCGAGCAGCATGCTGAGCTGCTGATCGGCCTGCTGCTGACCGCGACGCATGTCGCCGAGGTGGATCACCGCCTGTTCCAGATCCTGCTCCGCCAGGTCGCGCAGCGTATCAATCGCATTGGCTGTCTTCATCGCGTTACCTCAAGTCGGGCGGCGTTAGCCGAACATCGCCTGCAGGTGCAGGCAGGCATCGTCATAATCGCTGCGTTCAAAAATGCCCTGCTGCAGGAAAGCTTCCATCTGCGGATAGAGCTTAATGGCCCGGTCCAGCATCGGATCGCTGCCTGCGGCATAAGCGCCGACGCTCACCAGATCGCGGTTACGCTGAAAGCTGGAGAGCAACTGCTTGAACTGGCGCACGCGCGCATAGTGGGTTTCATCAATCAGCGAGGTCATGGCACGGCTGATCGACGCTTCAATATCAATGGCCGGATAGTGACCGGCCTCGGCCAGGCGACGCGACAGCACGATGTGGCCATCGAGAATGGCGCGCGCCGAGTCGGCAATCGGGTCCTGCTGGTCGTCGCCTTCGGTCAGTACGGTATAGAACGCGGTGATTGAACCGCCGCCGTGAATGCCGTTGCCGGCGCGTTCTACCAGCGCCGGCAGCTTAGCGAACACCGAAGGCGGATAGCCTTTGGTGGCCGGCGGCTCGCCGATCGCCAGCGCGATCTCACGCTGCGCCATGGCGTAGCGGGTGAGGGAGTCCATAATCAGCAGCACGTGCTGACCGCGATCGCGGAAATCTTCGGCGATGCGCGTGGCATAAGCGGCCCCCTGCATACGCAGCAGCGGCGAAACGTCGGCCGGCGCGGCGATCACCACCGAGCGCGCGCGCCCTTCGGCGCCAAGAATGTTCTCGATAAACTCTTTAACTTCGCGGCCACGTTCGCCAATCAGGCCCACCACGATGACGTCGGCTTTGGTGTAACGCGCCATCATGCCGAGCAGCACCGATTTCCCCACGCCGGAGCCGGCAAACAGCCCCATACGCTGGCCGCGGCCCACAGTGAGCAGGGCGTTGATCGCCCGCACGCCGGTATCCAGCACATCGTGGATCGGCGTACGCTGCAGCGGGTTGAACGGCGCGGTGATCAGCGGCGCGCGGTAGCCGGTTTCCGGCGCGGGCAGGCCATCCAGAGGTTTGCCGCTGCCGTCCAGCACGCGGCCGAGTAGCTCCGGCCCCAGCAGCAGCTGTTTACCGCTGTGATCGCCGTGCACGCGGGCATATACACGCGCGCCGGGCAGAATGCCATCGACCTCTTCCAGCGGCATCAGAAACAGTTTCTGGCCGTTGAAGCCGACCACTTCGCTTTCCACTTCGGTAATCGTGCCGTTGTCGTGGCGCTCAATAATGCAGGTGGCGCCCAGCGGCAGCTGCAGGCCAGTGGCTTCCAGCACCAGACCGGTGGCACGCGTCAGGCGGCCATAGCGGCGCACCGTCTGCACCAGACTGATGCGGTCTTCAAAACTGTCGAGCGCGCCCAGCCAGCGCGAAAGGCGTGACGTCATCAGAATGCTCCCGGTGCCGCCAGACGGCACAGCTCCTGCCAGCGCGTGGCGACGCTGGCATCCAGATCGCCGTCTTCGGCGCTGAGTTTACAGCCGCCGGGATGCAGCGAACTGTCGGCCAGCAAACGCCAGCCATGTAAATCGAGCGTTGGGCCCAGCGTCTGCTCAACGCGCTGCAGATCGTCCGGGTGCACGCGCAGCTGCGGTTTGCCGCTGAACATCGGCTCCTGCTGAATCAGCTGCTGGATCTGGCGCAGCAGGGCGCTGCCATCCACCTGCGTTGCCTGGCCAATCACCGTGCGCGCCGCTTCCAGCGCCAGCTGCATCAGGCGCGACGCAATCACGCTATCCAGCGCTTCCAGCGTGTGATGGAACTCGGTGACCAGCTGCTGCATACGCGCCTGCAGCGGAGCCTGCTGCTGCTGGGCATCGGCCAGTCCCTGCTGGAACCCGGCGTCATAGCCGTTTTGCTGCGCTTCGGCGAAGCCTTTCTGATAACCTTCGCTGTAGCCCTGCGTCTGCGCATCTTTACGCATCTGCTGCTGCAGACGTTCCAGCTGCTGCTGCTGTTCATCTTCCTCGCTCAGCACGAGGTCGCTGTCCGGCTCCTCTGCCAGCAGCAGTTCAGGCTCAGGCGGCTGCGGCGCGCCTAAATCATCAGGCTGCCAGCGCTGCCATGCACGGGCGGAAAAGGCATCAGACATAGGTTTCCTCGCCACCACCAATTACCATCTCGCCTGCTTCCGCCAGACGGCGCACGATAAGCAGAATCGCTTTCTGTTCGTTCTCCACCGCGGACATACGGACCGGGCCACGGTTGGCGAGGTCGTCGCGCAGGATATCGGCGGCGCGCGCCGACATGTTTTTGAGGAATTTCTCGCGCAGCGGCTGCTCGGCGCCTTTCAGGGCAATCAGCAGCTGCTCGGACTCCACTTCCTGCAGCAGGCGCTGGATGCTGCGGTCGTCCACTTCCACCAGGTTTTCGAACAGGAACATCTCGTCGATGATCTTCTGCGCCAGCTCGCCATCGAAGTCGCGTACTGCTTCGATAACCGCTTCTTCCTGCTGGGTTTTCATCAGGTTGATGATTTCCGCTGCGGTTCTCACGCCGCCCATCTTCGCGCGTTTGAGGTTGGTGCCATCCAGCAGGCCATTGAGCACTTCGGTCAGCTCTGCCAGCGCCGCTGGCTGTACGCCGCCGAAGGTGGCGATACGCAGCATCACATCGTGGCGCAGACGCTCGTCGAACAGCGCCAGAATATCCGCCGCCTGGCCGCGCTTCAGGTGCACCAGAATGGTGGCGATAATCTGCGGGTGCTCGTCGCGGATCAGATCCGCCGCCGCCTGCGGTTCCATAAAGTTGAGGGTTTCCATGCCGCTGGTGGTTTCGCGCGTTTCGAGGATATCTTCCAGCAGGCTGGAGGCGCGCTCTTCGCCCAGCGCCTTGATCAACACCGAACGCAGGTAGTCGTTGGAGTTGAGGCTCAGCGCAGCAAACTGTTCGGCATCGGTTTCGAACTCGCGCAGCACTTCGGTCAGCTGCTTGTGCGAAATCTGTTTCATGCTGGCCATCGCGGCGCTGAGGTGTTGCACCTCACGCTGGTTGAGGTGTTTAAACACCTCGGCCGCACGCTCTTCGCCAATGGTCATCATCAGAATGGCGCTCTTTTCAGTACCGGTCAGACTCATAGTTCGTTACTCATCCATTCGCGGATAACCAGCGCCACAACGCGCGGATCGTTTTCAGACATATCGCGGATGCGCTGGCTCATCACCTCGGCGCTCATGCGGTTGTTAGATTTGCGCTCCTGGTCCAGCTCGTCTTTATTGATCTGGACGCTGTAAGCGGCTTCTTCCTCACGGGCGGCAGCACGGGCAGCGGCGGCTTCGGCGGCGGCTTTCTCGGCTTCACGTTTACGCAGCAGTTGCGGACGCACCATTTTGCGATAGAGGATGAAGGCAACCAGTGCCACCAGCAGCCAGCGACCGGCGGTCATCAGCTGATCAAAGAACGACTGCTGCTGCCAGAAGGGCAGGTCGCCGCCGGTTGGTTCGGTAGTGTTAAACTGCGAGTTCACCACGTTGACGCTGTCGCCACGCGTTTGCGAATAGCCCATCGCTTCGCGGGTCAGATCTTCAATCTGCTTGATCTGCTGATCGTTCAGCGCCACCGCTTTGCCTTTGCCGTCATCGCGGTAGTTGACCACCACGGCGACCGACAGGCGCTGCACGTCACCGACGTTGAGTTTGGTGTGACGAATGGTGCGATCCAGCTCGTAGTTCACCGTATCGTTGCGGCTGGAGCTGCTCGGGCCGCTGCTCTGTGCGGTGCTGGTCGAGGTGCCGGCATTCTGCGCGTTGTTGTTGTTCTGCTGACCGTTAGCGTTGTTATTGTTCTGCTGCTGCGGGTTGGTGACCGGCGCGGTATTGGCCGGCGCAGGCTGATTCGACAGCGCACCCGGTACGCCGCCCGGATACGGGCTGCCGTTCTGATCGTTGGTGCTGGTCTGGCGTGAGCGAATCGCCGTGTTATTCGGGTTCGCATTCGGCTGGTACTTCTCGTCCGTCTGCTCGCTGCGGTCAAAGTTAATCTGCGCGGTCACCTGCGCATGCACATTACCCTGACCGAGAATCGGATTCAGAATGGCTTCAATGCGCTGCTGATAGCGTGCTTCCACTTCGGAGGCGTATTTCAGCTGGGCATCGTTAAGATCGCGGCCTTCGCTGTCGGAGCGCGTCAGCAGGCGACCCGCCTGATCGACCACGGTCACATTGCCTGGTGGCAGACCGGCAACGCTGCTGGAGACCATGTGCTGAATCGCCTGAATCTGGCCCTCATCCAGCGCACGGCCTGGTTGCAGGTTCAGCGTTACTGAGGCAGACGGGGATTTTTGCTCGCGCACGAACAGCGTCGGTTTTGGCATCGCCAGATGCACGCGCGCGCTCTTCACCGGTCCGAGCGTTTCGATGGTGCGCGCCAGCTCACCTTCCAGCGCACGCTGGTAGTTAATCTGCTCACTGAACTGGCTGATACCAAACTTCTCTTTATCCATCAGCTCAAAGCCTACCGAACCCCCTTTCGGCAGTCCCTGCTGGGCAAGGCGCAGACGCAGCTCATGCACTTTATCGGCGGGCACCATCAGGGCGCCGCCGTTTTCAGCGAACTGGTAAGGGATGTTCATCTGGGTGAGCTGGGTAACAATCGCGCCGCCATCCTCATCAGAGAGGTTGTTATAGAGAACGCGATAGTCGGGCGCTTTGGCCCACAGCACCAGCGCCAGAACCACGGCGATAGCGGCCGCGGCAGCAACGATTAATGGAATACGCGGATTTGCGCGCAGGCGGGCGAGAAGGTCATTAAAGCCTTTCTTTGCTGTATCCTGTGTGGCGGCTGCACTCGCATTCATGACCAATTCCTGCCTGACATAATTGACCGGGTGTATGTAGGTGACAAAACTGACTCCCTGATACGCATCCCCGCCCGTTGATGCCGTGTAGCTGGCCGACGGGGTAGGGGAAAAAATGAAATTCCAATCTAATGCCTGGCATTATTTGATGAATCGTGTCACTTCGATGGCTGGATAAGCCGGGTTTTTTGCAGTCATTTAGCGCCTTTGTCCTATTGACAGTGTGTTAACTTTTCCTCCGTGAAAAAAAGAACCCTTCATCTATGAGGTACAGGCAATGTCAATTCAGGCAATTGATGGCGTACTGCAGCAGCTGCAGCTGACGTCACTGCAGGCCAGTGGCAAACCGACCGAGTCCGCCAGTCAGCTCGATTTTGGTGCCACCATGAAAGCCGCGCTGGATAAAATCAGCGCCACCCAGACCGCTGCGCGCAGTCAGGCGCAGGATTTTGAGCTGGGTAAACCGGGCATCCAGTTGAATGATGTGATGGTCGATCTGCAGAAATCGTCGATTTCGATGCAGATGGGGATTCAGGTGCGTAACAAGCTGGTGAATGCCTACAGCGAGATCATGAGCATGCAGGTCTAGCGGCGCGCAATAAAAAACCGCCTGAGAGAGGCGGTTTCGTCAGGGTCAGGGCAGTGACAGTTTTTCGCTGATCGTCCTGTAGCCCTGTTCAGCGAAGCGTTGCTTGCTGATGGCATCGTTTTTGGTGGGTTCAAACCAGGCACCTTCTCCACTGGTTGAGAAAAACCAGACTTCTGGCTGTTCTGCGCCGCGCTGCACCCAATAAAATCCTTCCTGCATTATAATGTCCTCCTCACAGGAATATAGTTCAGCTACGCTGCGCTTAACAGCGTAACTGACAATATTCTCACCTGCAGACGAAAACCTAAGCAGATTGCACCTCTTCCGGTGGCATCAGTTTGCCACTGAGAAGTTTAAAACCGGCAGATTTAAAACGAGGCAGAGAAAGCGGTATCGGCTCCATCGGGCGATAAAAACCGCGTCCAGCATCCCAGTACCATACCTCAGGCTCAGTTGTGCTGCTGCCTACCCAGTAAAAACCCGTATCCATCAGTGCTCTCCAGAAATGAATGAAGGCACGCCTTCTCTAATTTCCGCAAAATAATGTCTTAATTAAACTCAATGATCAATCTCGGTTGCCGCTTCGCTTATTAACGCCAGCAGTCAGCGGCCACGAAAATAACATCCGGTGGGTCGGTCCAGATATCATCGAAGGTATTTTACTGATCCTGATAAGGATCTTTTTTGTCATCCTGACTGTCATCGCGTGTACGCGGGATTTCGCCGTGCTCACGAGCATCATCATGGGCTGGATGATCATCTTCCTCATAAGCATTACCTGCATGCGGCGCGGCTTCCGGTAAACCCTTGTGTACCTCGCCCTCGTTTTTACGCTCCTTGTTGGTTTCGTGTTGTTTCATCTTTCTCTCCAGTAGGGGTTTTGTTGTGATGAATTTTAGCTGATCGCTGGCCGTTTCTGGCGGCCGTAATCGTTTTCACACTCTACACGCAGAACGGCTAAATTGTACAGTTTTGCAAAGTTGTACAAGTTTATGGGGGCTGTATAGAAGTGCACGCGTCAGCAAGGAGTAAAAATAATTTTGTTGAGCAGAAAGAGAGGCTTAGCACAGCGCCTGATATTTTATTCAGGTTAACCGCATGATTTTTCCTGCAAAAATGGTGATTTATTGTTGAAGAGAATGGAGAAACTATTGTGCAAATCTCCTCTGACCACACGAAATGCTAACTAAATTGTTGTACAAGTTTTCCATCTTTGTATAACTTCTCGCTTGTGGCAGTCAGTCACACGTAACGAATGATGCTTTGCATCGCCTCTGAAGGTGTTGTGGATTTCCACTTTCAGAGGCTGCTTTTTTACCTGTGCTGATTCAAAAATTTAACCTGAGTAACCGATTAATCACTGCAGTTTGCACTGCAGCTTACCCGATGAGGCTTGTTATGAAACAGAATGCATCGACGTCAGCAGAGTCTCAATTGTCAGAATATTTCCAGCACGCGGGTTCAGAATATGCCAGTGAAAAAGAGGTCATCGCGCTGATTTACAAACAGCTGGCGGCGGTGAAACTGCGTGTGAGCAATAAAGATATTATTCTGGCCCTGCTGGAGCGATTAGAGTCTGAACATGACGTGGTTCAGCTGGATATTTATCGCCAGGCACTGGAACTTATTGTTCAGCGCACGCCTGACGATATCGCTTCCTGAAACCTGTGTCTGTCGTACTCCACTCCATTGCCGAAACACGGACGTTTAGTTGCCTTTTTGTTTCGCCCCTTAGCTTAGGGGCATTTATTCTCTTCGCGTCTCGTTTCCTGCCTGAATAAGCCCAGCGTGAAATGCACAATTGCCTCTATTCTCTGCTACAGTATTTAGCTGGAGTAAGCTTTCATGCAAGCAGGGTTACTCATTACGCCAGAGGGCGTATCACTTTATCGGGCACGCATGAATGTCTGATTCGCGGCTCAGGCCGCTGGGCAAACCTATGAATGATGGTTATTACTGGATTAAAGATGGCGAGCGCTATCCGGAAGTGTGGCTGTACCAGAAGCAGTTTGGCTGGTTTCGCCCATGCAGCGCGGTGCCAATGACGCAGCGTACCTTTGAGATGATGAAGTACGTAGTGCTGAGTGAACGGCTGGAAGAACCGGCGCGTGAGACTGAGTGTTAAGCCTGTGACCGCCGTTACGGCGGTCAGCTTTGCCGGTTACTTAATCTCCGGCCAGGCTACTGCCGGGAAACCATTAAACTGTGGGCGGGCAAACAGATAGCCCTGGAATTGACTGACACCGACCGCTTCCAGCCACATCCACTCCTCTGCTTTCTCCACGCCTTCAGCAATCACCGCGATCTCCAGCGAAGCGCAGCACTTAATAATGGCATGCACAATCGCCTGTTTTGGGCCGCTTTTGTGCACGTCACTGATGATTTCCCGATCGATTTTGATCTTATCCGGCTGGAATTTAGACAGCAGCGACAACCCCGCAAACCCGGCACCAAAGTCATCCAGCGCTAGGCTGATACCGGCCGCCTTAAGTTTTCTTACTTCTGCCGTAAATTCTTCAGCACGCGAGATGATTTCATTCTCCGTCACTTCCACCACGATCTGCTCCGGTACCAGACCGTTGGCCGCGATTTCCTGTAGCAGGAAATCCACCGCATTCGGGACGGTGACCAGCGACATCGGCAGCAGATTGATGGTCAGCGTCTGCTCGCCGAGGCCGAGATTTTTCGCCAGGTTGAAGGCCAGACTTTTGGACTGAATATCAGCATGGTAAATCGCATCACCGCCAAACGCAGAGAAGTACTCCTGCGGTGAACCGCCGTCCGGTGTGCGAATCAGTGCTTCATAGGCCGTAATACGCCGTGAGAAGGGATCAACAATCGGCTGAAACGCAAACCGGCAATCCTGCACATAATGGTGCAGACTCTCCAGCTGACGCTGGCTTTCCGCATCAGTGATAAATTCCCAGGTATTCGCCGGCGGGATCTCGAAATAGTTCTCTTTTTCCCGCGCCTCAACGAAGGTACGCAGGAACTGCAGTGCACGGTCGTCATAGGTGAGCTGGTAACGCGAAGTGCCTTTATCCAGTACCGCCTGTAGCACGCTGGATTTGTCATGCTCGCGTAGGTCAAACAGCTCCATACCGACGTTACCAAAGCGCCGGGCTGGCGCGAAGTCATGCATCAGTTCCACCAGATTGTGATGGCGGGCGTCGCGGCAGATACGGTCGTAAATGCCCTGAACGGCCTGATCGGGCCCTTCAAGCAGCTGGAAGAAATGCCGTCCATCAAATAACAGAATGCCGGTGACATCTGAAACTTCGTTTTTCTTATTGGCTTTGCCAACCATATCCTCCAGCGTTTTGATGGGAACGTGATCATAGAGATGGCTGCGGTAAAGGATGGTAGTCAGCATGAGATTGTCCGGCGCTATCGTTATTTTGCCTTACATTAACAGCCAGACGGCAGGATCTGTCCAGCGCTGAGACGCGTGATCGTTAACTATTTTATAAAATTCCACTTAACCGAAGCGGCTGGCGGCTCACGGCAGGGGGAATTTTTACTCAACAGCTGGTCAGCGAGGTTAACGATAAATAAATTCGATTGAAAGGATAAATGAAAAGCGTATCGTTAGCCGGGTTAACCGGAGGTGATAAAGATGTTGCGTGATTATTTGAAGATTGATGAAAGCGATCGTTTAGTTGAGCAGAGCTTGTTACGCCTGCATAACCGTGGACAGGAAGATGTCACCGAATGGCACATTGTCGGTGCCAACGGTGAGCAAAAGGGCAGCGTGGCGCTGTTCGATAAACTGAGTAACCGTCGCTCTTATCGCGTTAGTTACCGTATAACGCAAACCGATCCCGAGGGAAGGGTGATCGTCGATCATCTCACCGACACGTTGTGATTTTTGCCGTAGTCTTTTGTTGGATTTGACCCGCCGCGTGGCGGGTTTTTTGCTGCTTCAGCGGCTGCCGCGCCGCCGCATTTCTACCAGCGTGCCAATCAGTTCCAGCGTACTTTTCTGACTCTGCTGCACGGGAAAATCTTCGTTCAGCGGCCGTAACGAGAAAATTTGCTCGTCGTGCATCCGAATAATTCGCACCATCGCGGCGTCATCTACCCGCGCCAGCACCACATCACCCGGCTGGGGCACGCGTTGCGGATCAAAGATCAACCGGTCGCCGGCGCGATACGCCGGGTTCATGGCGTCATCTTCCAGCGTTACCGCCAGCGCACTGTCGCTCAGTGCTTCGTCACTGTAAAGAAAGCGGACGGCCTGCTGCTGCCACTGCAGTCGCTGCTCATCCAGCCAGTCCGCGGCCTGCACCAGCGTGACCAGCGGCACGGCAGTGAGAGCGGGGGAAGCGTGCGTACTGGCAAACGGCTGGCCGTCGCCATCAATAATCCACGCCGCGCTACACTGCAGCAACTCCGCCAGCCGCAGCAGATGCTCACCACGCGGCACCGTCTCTTCTTTCTCCCACTGCGAAACCGCAACGTGCGACACGCCAATGCCATTGGCCAGCGCCTGCTGCGTTAATTTCAGTGCCTTACGGCGCTGGCGAATGCGCTCACCACCAGATTCTTTTTTCATCATCTTGACAACTCCTCCAGGCTTGACTTAAGTATACTTAAAATCATTATTTAAAGTAAACTTAAATATGCCGCTGGCCGTGATACTGGCGAGGGAGGTCAGCGGGGTGTCCGGCTAACCCTCGCCAGGTGAGAGAGGTAGGGCATGGAGAGTAGTTTGGTCACCAGCGTAGGCGCACTGCTGCTTGGCGGTGGCGCGGCAGCGGTGTTCTGGAAACCCCTGATGGCGGGGATCGCGTCAATCGTCACCAGCAATCGCGCGGGCGGCGAGATCATCACCAGCTACAAAGAGCAGGTGCTGCTTCTCAAGGAGAGCCATGCGCTGATGCGCCAGGAAAACGATGAACTGCGTATCCGTCACGACAAAAACCTGCGGCGTATCTCATCGCTGGAGACCGATCTGCGTTTGATCAAGAACGCACTCGGTATCCTGCTGGCGACCACCGAAGCCGAGCACAGCGATAAGTTTCGCAGCCAGATTAATCAATTGATCACCACTCTGGAGGAGAACCGCGATGGTGCAGATAAACAGTGAACTGCTGGTGCGAAGCCACCGCCGTCATTTGATGCTGGGTGGCCTGCTGATGCTGTTATCGCTGCTGTGTGTGGCGATGACCATTCTGTTTCTTTACGTCAATAACGACGCCAACCGGCGCGTGGAGGAGATTCGCCAGCAGTACCGGGCGATCTCTGATCGACGCGAAGCAAAGGTCGCCGAACTGACCAGCCAGCTGGTTGAGCTGCAGAAAAAGCTGGATGCCCAGCCGCCGCGCAGCACCAGCCACACCTCAACGCCCTCCACGCCGCCGGCCGGTCAGCAAACCGCGCCACAGCCGCGGCGCTAAGGAGGACCTGATGCGTATTACTGAGCGGATCGCAGTCCGTTTGCAGCAACTGCGGTCTTTATTTAGCAATAAGGAGAAAATTATGAGCGATCAAACTGTCATCAACCCAACCAGCGCTGCGGCGCAACAGGAATTGTCACCGCTGGAGAGTTTTGCCAACGAAACGGCCAGCGCGCCGGCTGCCGCTGACAGCGCAGCTGACAGCGTTGCCCAGCCAGCGACGCCGCCGGCAGCCGCAACGCCGGTAGTCGCAACGCCAGCTGCGCAACCGGCAGCGCCCGCCAGCGCTGAGCAACCCTTTCATGCGGATGCTCCGGTCGATCTCGATCAGCAGCTGGCAACGCAGGATACGCTGGCGAACGGCTCGGCCAGCGCAGGCGCCTCGGCGGCCGCCACGCCTGGTGTGCGCAACGCGCAGGCCACCGCACCGGTTGTTGCCCCCGACACGCCGGCTGCTGCGATCGCCGCCAGCGATGCGGTGGCGCAGGATATCAGCGCCGGGGTGAAGGACTTTGTCCAGGCCTTCAGCTTTGTTGAACAGGGCGTGCTGAAGCTGGGCAGCGCCGCAAAGGATGAACTGATTGCGCTGGCGAAGAAGTATCTGTAATTCAGGCGGGCACAACAAAGGGACCGGGACGTCCCTTTTCCCTGTGGCTCTATACTTCGGATAATTCTGCAGGCGGCTTCGCTATTATCTGCTAACTTTAATTGCTCAGGCGTTATTTTAACTGGCTTTATCAGCAAAAAGGAAAATAGCATGAGTGATACAGAGGCAATCAAAACCAAAACTGACTACCTGCGTGATGTCACCTCACAGCTAAAAGAGATGCGTCACTATGCGCAGACCAACACTGAGACGCTTTCCAGCCACTGGCTGGCCTTTGATGCCGGGGAGTATAAGGATAAAGAGTACGCCACGCGTTTCGATGCGCTGATCAACAAGCAGGGACAGCTGCTGGATGATATCGATCAGGCGATTCAGGATCTGGAAATCGCCATCAATCACAGCGAGCAGGAAAGCTAAACGCGGCAGCTGGTGGCCTAATCGGCCACCAGCCACATCTCGGCTTCATCGAACATCTCTTCAACAATACGCGCAATCGTCGCCTTGTCGTTTTTACTCATATCGGTTTCGATGGCATTACGCTCCATCGGCTTAACCCGCACCTCCAGATCCGGAAAGACGCGCTGCACGCGTTTCTCCAGCTCCTGCAAAATCATTTCGCGCGCGCCCGGTAAACCGGCTACGTTGCGCTTGTCGTAAATCAGCTCCACAAACATCAGGGCATTCCAGTAATCAAAGTGGGAGCGTCATATTACTGTAAATAAAACCAGTGACAAGCGGCATGGCGGCAATTATTTTCATACGGGTGAAACAGCGCGGCGTAAAGATGCAACGACAGGGGAACAAAGCGGGCAAAAGCAGAGGGCCTACGCAAAAAATCGAACCTCTGGAGGTGGAAATCCAGCAACACCTCCAGAGGCGGTGCAATAGCACCTTTCGTTCAAGGACAATCGACGACAGTCGTCGTGAGTATTAAGTTATACAACTTTTCCCATCTTGTACAACTTTTTCCCCGGAAATTTCTCTCCGATCGCCTTTTTATCAGTGCATCGCTTATAACTCGTTCTTAATACAGAACTCTTCCCACGTCATACCTAACGCTTCCGCGTGAGATTTCAGATAGGTTTCAATCGCTTGTGCAGCAACTGCTTTATCCGGTTCCGCCAGCTGGATGGAGAACAGAATGCCGTCGAGCTTCTTCTGACGCAGAAACGCGGCATAGATGCGCTCGGCGTGCCACGCGCGCAGTTCACGCAGGGACATATTGGCGGCGCGCGCATCACTCTCACTCAGTTCATCCAGCGCGGACTGAAAATCAGGGTGGGCGGTGAAAAACAGGCTGCGGGCCAGGGCGTAATACTCTTCAGGGGTTTTCATTCGGGGGTTCCTGCCGGTCAAATTGCGCGTTAGTGTAACCCGCACACGGCGACTTGTCAGGAACCCCGAATGTTTACTGCTGTGCGGCTTGCAGGCGCGTCACGTCCTGCTGATTTTTTTCCAGCGTTTGGTCCACCGTCAGCTTGCCCTGCAGCAGCGCCGCCAGATTCTGCCCGACGGCGTTACCCATCTGATCAAAGCCAGCAATACTGACGTACTGCACACCGGTGTAAGGTACGGTGTTCAATGTCGGTTGATCGACGGTGGCGGATTCAATCGCGCTGCGCACCTGAGCGGCGTAAGGCGCCAGGCGCTGGTAGTTTGGCTGCTGGTAGGTGGAGTTGCGGCTGCCGGGTGGCACCGCTCCCCAGCCGACGGTATCCGCAACCTGCTGAATATACTGCCGCGAGGTCGCCCAGCTGATGAAGTCCACGGCGGCAGCGCGCTGCGGTGAGTTAGCCGGTACCGCAAGCGCCCACGACCACAGCCAGTGCGAGCCGTTGCGCGTAATGCCGCCCGGCGCCGGCGCAAACGCCAGCTTGTCCGCTACCAGCGAAATCTGCGGGTTAATCAGCAGCCCGGCGGCGACGGTACTGTCGATCCACATCGCGCATTTTCCCTGTGCGGTAAGACGCAGGATCTGGCCAAAGCTATTGCTGGCCGTATCCGGCGGACCGTCCTGTTTCACCATCGCCAGATAATCGGTCAATACCTCGCGCCACTCTGGCGAATTCAGCGTCGGCTGCCAGCGATCGTCAAACCACTGCGCACCATAGGCGTTGGCCATGGTGGTGAGCAGGGCCACGTTATCGCCCCAGCCGGGCTGGCCGCGCAGGCACAGGCCATAGATACCGTGCTGAGGATCGGTGAGTTTCGCCGCGAAATTTTTGATGTCGGTCCAGTCGGGATCGTCCGGCATGGTCAGCCCTTTCGCCGCAAACAGATCTTTGCGGTAATAGGTCATGCTGCTTTCCCCGTAAAACGGTAGCGCGTACAGCGTTTGCTGCCAGGACAGTGCTTTGCGCACCGGCGTCAGCAGATCGTCGCTGTCATACTCTGGCGGCAGGTTATTAAGCGGCGCCAGCCAGCCTTTTTTACCCCACAGCGGCGCTTCATAGGTACCCACGGTAATCACATCAAATTTTGCGTCACCGCTGTTCATGGCTGCCAGCACCGCCTGGCGCAGGGCGCCATCATCCATCACGTGCCACTGCAGTTTCACGTCCGGATGCTGCTGTTCGTAACGGCTCGACAGCTGCTGCATGATAGTCATGTCACCATTGGCAATGGTGGCGATATTGAGCGTGGTGGCGGCCTGGCTGAGCAGCGGCAGCGCGGCCAGCAGCGCCATCATGGTACGCTTCATGGCGGCTCCTTATGGCTGCTGCAGGCGGAAGAACGCCATTTTTTCCACCAGCAAACCGGCATGCTGGCTCACCGTCTGGCTGGCCGCGCTGGCCTGCTGCACCAGCGATGCATTCTGCTGGGTGGCACCGTCCATCTGGATTACTGCGGTGTTCACCTGCTCAATGCCGCTGGATTGCTGGCGGCTGGCCACAGCGATCTCACCAACGATATCCACCATGCGCGCCACGCCGTGGTTGATGTCGTTGAGCATCTCGCCAGAGCGCTGCACCAGCGCGCTGCCGGCTTCGACTTTACCCACGCTGGCATCGATCAGCGCCTTGATCTCCTGTGCGGCACCGGCCGAACGCTGCGCCAGCTGTCGCACCTCTGACGCCACTACCGCGAAGCCGCGTCCCTGTTCCCCGGCGCGCGCCGCTTCTACCGCCGCATTCAGTGCCAGCAGGTTGGTCTGGAAGGCGATTTCATCAATCACGCGGTTGATATCCGCGATGCGCTTGCTGGAGGATTCAATCTCCTCCATCGCACTCACCGCGTCGCGCAGTACACCGCTGCCGCGCTCGGCCTGATGGCGCACATCGCTTGCCAGCTCATTGGCCTGCGCGGCGTTGTCCGCGTTGTGTTTCACCGTGGCGGTCATCTGCTCCATACTGGCCGCAGTCTGCTCCAGCGAACTGGCCTGCGCGTGGGTGCGCTCCGACAGGTCGTCGTTGCCATCCGCCATCTGGCGTGCCGCATCGCTCAGTGCATGGGCACTTTCGCCCACCTCGCGCACGATCTCCGCCAGCCGCACATCCATGCGCAGCAGCGCCTGCATCAGTTCACCCATCTCATCGCGCGTTACCGTACCGATACGGTGATTGAGCTCGCCGCCGGCAATGGCATCCGCCAGTTCGCGCGCCTGGGCGATGGAACGGTTAATCGAGCGGATCAGCAGCCAGCCGGAGACCAGCGCCAGACTCAGACCCAACAGCAGGATGGCGATCAGGCTATTGCGTGCCAGCAGGTAGTCGCGGTTGCCCTGCTGCCAGGCCGTCTGCGCATGCTGCCGCATCAGCGCATCCAGCTGGTCAATGTCCTGCTGCAGCAACTGGCTGCCGCTGCGCAGGCGGGTTTCGATGACCACCAGTGCGGCGGACGGGTTACCGCCTTTCAGCAGCTCACCGGCTTCATGCAGCGCACCCTGCCAGCCGTCGAGATGGGTCAGGAAGCGCTGGCTCAGCGGTTTGGTCTGCGCATCAAACGCCAGCTGCTGCCAGGTATGGCGATCGGCGTTGATTTGCTGACCGTACTGCGCAATGCGCGCCAGGCGTTTTTCCACTTCACTGCTGTCGGTCCAGTAGCGCAGCGCATCGAACAGGGTAGCGGATTGCTCCTGCACCATGCGGTACAGGCGTGAGGAGTATTGCAGCGGAAGCAGCTCGTTCTGATAGGCATTTTGCGCGCGCTGATCGGCAGCGCGCAGGCCGATAATTCCCCAGACGGCAGCAATAATCAGTAACAGGCACAGCAGGCTGACAATCGCAGCCAGACGTGCGCGAAGGGTCAATCGCATAACAGCGTTCTCCGAAACCAGGGTGAGTAAGTCGTCAATATTGTTATGGGTGCAGGTGCTTTAGACTTCACATCAGGTTATCGGCGAAGAGTTGAACAGCTTGAGGGCGCCGGAGAAAGAGAAGGGGGATTCCACCGCAGATACCTTGCGTCACGCCGGGAAAACATTATAACGTAGCCGCCATTGATGCGAGTGTAGGGACCGAAGATGAAAAAGTGGATGGTACTGGCCGCGCTGGCGCTGAGCGGCTGTGCGCAAATCAACAGTTATGACGAAGCGGTAAAAACCCCGGCACCGCTGGAACTGCAGGGTAACTGGCAGACGATGGGACCGCAGAGCAAGCTGATCAGCAGCGAGGCCATGGCCAGCCTGATCGTCAGCGCTGATGGCGCTACCCTTGACTGCCGCCAGTGGCAGCGGGTGATTGCCAAACCGGGCAAGCTGACGCGCCTGGATGATGACTGGGTTAACGTTAACCGTCAGGCGCGTGTGATGCCGCTCTCGCTGGAGAACGGTGAGCTGCACTACGATGGCCTGACGCTGCGTAAAGTGGATCGCCCAACCGTCGAGTGCCAGCAGGCGCTGGACGAAGTGGCAAAGCGTCCTGGCGACGCGGTGATTCAGGATATTGAGCCGCAGATTCTCAGGCCGGTCACGGCAGAGAAATAATCCGATTGCGCGGGTAAGGCCACAGTGCCGTTACCCGCGCAATCTGTGGATTAAAGGTTCCCCGGGTAGAGTACCTTGTTAGAAAAGCGGCCATAGGCTGAGGTGACTTTTTGTTGTTGCGACGTTGTTTGTACCAGCGATCGCAGTTCATCCATGCGCTCAGCCAGTAACGTCTTCATCAAGACTTCATTATCCAGTATCTGTTTAATCAGTGCGCGAATTTGCACACGCAGGGCCGCAGGGAGTGCACCCGGATCCTGATTACGTGCCATGCTCTCGACGTTGCGGACATAAGTACTTTCATTCGCCACCAGATCATCCCACAGTCCTTCCCGCGCCTGATTCAGCATAGTGCTACTTAACTTCAGTAACTGCTGATATCCCTGCAACACATCGCCAGGTGCCATCATCAGTAAGATTCCTGTACGTGATGAGGACCAATTTGCTTCCATGCATCGGCGATATTGGTGAGTAATCCTTCAACCTCGACAATGGCCTCTGCATCATTACGTAGGTTAGCTTCAAGCAAACGTCGTGTCATGTAGTCATACAGGTTGTCGAGGTTTGCGGAGAGTTCACCGCCCACCTCATGATTTAATCCTGCGCGTAAGCCGTTGGTAATAATATTGATGGCTTTGGAAAGTGCCTGGCCTTTACCGGGAATGTCGCCCTGTTCCATCAAAATAGTAGCTTTTTTCATGGCGCTGAGTGCGCCATCAAATAGCAAAACTACCAGCTGGTGTGGGCTGGCACTTAACACGGCACTCTCCAGACCGACCTGTGCGTAGGCCTGCGTTCCAGATTTTGCGTACATTTTTAACTCCTGTTAACTGCTCATCGCCGCAAACTGCTGCGTCAGATAGTTCTGGGTTTGCGTCATGGATGAGACCAGCGTATTCAGATTCGTGAACTGGGTTTTGTAGCGCGCCATAGTGGCGGTAATCTGAGCATTCACACGGTCGTAATCATCAGACAATTTCTTCAGTGTCTTGTTGATACCGTCTGTGGCGTTTTGCACTGAACCATCAGTGCCCAGGATCTGGTCGAGATAGTTACTGGTCTGCGTTGCGAAGCCAGTCGTTTTACCGTCACCTGACAGGAACGTCACGACATCTGCGGATTTTTCATCCAGCGCTTTATTCAGTTTGGTGCTGTCGACGGTCAGCTTGCCGTTAATATCCTGAGTGATACCAATCTGAGAAAGCAGTGAAATACTGCCGCCGCTCTGGGCACTGGTGGACAGCTTGGAGCGCAGGCTGGTCTGAATGTTACGCAGCGTGCCGTCGCCCAGCAGATCGCCATTACTGGTATCCTGGGACGTACTGCCCTGATCTACGGCAGTGTACTTCGTCTGGTTACTAATGGTGGTTTGCAGCGAGTTATACGCATCAACATAGGCCTGCACCGCAGCGATCATCGGCGCATTATCCTTGGTGACTGATAAGGTCTCCGGGCTGCCGGTATTGGTTTTGGTCAGGTTCAGCGTGACGCCTTCCGGCGCATCAGTAATGGTGTTGCTGCTGCGGGTGATGGCGACGCCGTTGATGCTCAGTTTGGCGTCGGCAGCGGTTACCTGCTCTGTCATGCCATTGCTGCTGCCACCTTTAGTAAAACCAATGTACTGCGCCAGGGCGCTGTCATCGGTAGAAACCGTCATCTCGTTGATGGTGCCGGTATCACGCGAGGTCAGCGCCAGATAATAGGTATTGTCATCGGATTTGATGATACTGGCGGTAACGCTGCCCTGCTGTTTGTTAATCGCATCTTTAATGTCTGTCAGGCTGGTTTGATCTTTGCTCAGCGTGATGGTCATTGGGTCTTTCTGACCCGGTTGCGTAATGGTGATAGTGCGCGAGGCGAGGCTGGAATCGCCTAAATCGCCATCTTTACTGGTCGCGCTTTTCGACAGCAGCGACTGCGCTTTAGCCAGTTGGGTAACTTCAACCGAAAAGTTACCGGCTGCCGCGTCATTGGCCAGCGTGGCGGTGAACGCAGTGTTGGTGCTGCTGACTTTGGTTGAGGCAATAGCAGAGGTATCTTTTAAGGCCGCTGCGGCCGTTTGCACTTTTGCCAGTGCAGTTTGTACCACACCCCAGGCCGTTAATTTTGCTTTATAAGACGTTTGCTGCTGCGTAATTGGCGTCAGGTTCGCTTGTTCAGCGGTTTGAAGCTGGTCATACAAATCGCTTAAGCCGAGGCTGTTACCGGCATTGAGGTTGCTTACACTTGCCATGTTGGAATCCTTAGGGTTGACGATCACTGGAGAGAGTATCGGCAGCGTTGTAAGGAATATTAGAGAAGGTGAAAAAAAACAATAAGCCAAATAGGGTCGAAATCGTGGCGTGTTTCTGGCCTTTAAAAAAAAGCTAAGGTTTTTATCCGGGTCGACGATAACCATAACAAGCTAATTGGCCTCGGGCCATAAGCCCGATTGAAACCCACTTTTAGAATACAGGACATCATCATGGCCGTTATTAATACGAATACCCTGTCTCTGGTTACCCAGAACAACCTGAACAAATCTCAGTCTTCCCTGGGCACGGCGATTGAG
>NZ_SDFT01000192.1:0-11912 GCF_004916815.1 Pantoea sp. R102 | reverse complement strand
CACCGACGCTGCTGGTTTGCCTCAATCGCAACGCGCGTCGGTGTGGCCTCTTTTCCGCGATAACGGCGTGCTGTGCGTGAACACGCTGGCCGCCGGGCAGGAGTCATTGTCGACGCTGTTTGGCGGCAAAACCCCAATGACCGAACGTTTCGCCGCCGCCCGCTGGCACACGCAGCGCAGCGGCGCACCGCTGCTGCAGGAGGCGCTGATGGCGTTCGACTGCACCATCACGCAGGTCGTCAGCGTGGCGACACACGACATTCTGTTTTGCAACGTGATGGCGCTGGAGCGCCATGATGCCCAGCCCGGTCTGATGTGGTTTGACCGTCGCTACCATGCCCTTTCACGGCAGGACGCCCGCTAACGCCGCACCGTGCGGCCCGGTTCGACCACTACCCTGGAGAAGACGATGGCGAGTTCCTGGTTCCCCCGCTGGCAGAAAAAGTCAGCCATGAGCGATAACGGGCTGATTGCCCCCGACGAGACCCTGCCGCTCGGGCAGACGTTCGTGCTGGGCCTGCAGCATGCGGTAGCAATGTTTGGCGCAACGGTGCTGATGCCGCTGCTGATGGGGCTGGATCCCAACCTGGCGATTCTGGTTTCCGGTATCGGCACCCTGCTGTTCTTTGTCATTACCGGTGGTCGCGTGCCGAGTTATCTCGGATCGAGCGCCGCGTTTGTCGGCGTGGTGATCGCCATTACCGGCTTCAACGGTCAGGGGCTCAATCCCAACCTGGCGCTGGCGCTGGGCGGCGTTATTGCCTGCGGCGCGCTCTACACGCTGATTGGCCTGGTGGTGATGAAAGTGGGTACCGGCTGGATTGAACGGCTGATGCCACCGGTGGTCACCGGCGCGGTAGTGATGGCCATCGGCCTTAATCTGGCACCGATTGCGGTGCACAGCGTCTCCGCCTCGATGTTTGATAGCTGGATGGCGGTGATGACGGTGCTGTGCATCGGGCTGGTGGCGGTGTTCACCCGCGGTATGGTGCAGCGGCTGCTGATTCTGGTCGGGCTGATTGTCGCCTGGGCGCTGTACGCTCTGCTGACCAATGTGATGGGCTTCGGCAAGCCGGTGGATTTCAGCCGCGTGGCCAGCGCCGCGTGGTTTGGTCTGCCGCACACCACCGCGCCGGTATTTGATATGCAGGCAATCGTGATGATCGCACCGGTGGCGATTATTCTGGTGGCGGAGAACCTCGGCCACATTAAAGCGGTGGCGGGCATGACCGGGCGCAATCTCGATCCGTGGATGGGACGCGCGTTCGTCGGCGACGGCCTGGCAACCATGCTGTCCGGTTCCATCGGCGGCAGCGGCGTCACCACCTATGCCGAAAACATTGGCGTGATGGCGGTGACCAAAGTCTACTCCACGCTGGCGTTTGTCGCTGCGGCGCTGATCGCGCTGGTGCTGGGCTTTTCGCCCAAGTTTGGCGCGCTGATCCACACCATTCCCGGCCCGGTGATTGGCGGCGCTTCAATTGTGGTGTTTGGCTTAATCGCTGTGGCCGGCGCACGTATCTGGGTGCAAAACCATGTCGATTTTAGCCAGAACAGCAATCTGATTATGGTGGCGACCACGCTGGTGCTCGGTGCCGGGGATTTTGCGCTGAAGATTGGCAGCTTTACCCTCGGCGGCATCGGCACGGCCACCTTCGGTGCCATCATCCTCAACGCCATTCTGCAGCGGCGCGGTGCCGCGCTGACCCAGCCGGCGGCGCGCCCGCAGCCTTAAGGCTTCTGCGGTGCCTGCTCCGGCACCGCTTTTTTGCGCCGCAGGCGCAGTTCACTGACAATCACCCCGCAGACAATCAGTGCGCCGCCCAGCAGCGCCGCGGCCGGTAACCGTTCGCCGGCAATACGTCCGACCACACCGGCCCACACCGGCTCGCCGGCATAAATCACTGTGGCGCGCGTCGGCGAGACGCTGCGCTGCGCCCAGTTCATGGTGACCTGAATCAGCGCGCTGGCCGCGCCGAGGCCCAGCGCGCTGAACAACAGCGGCGCCGATAGCGTGGGTAAAGATTCGCCGTTGGGCAGCATCAGCACGAAGGCGCAGGCCGAGGCCACCAGCAGCTGTACCAGCGTTACGCGGCGCACATCGACCTGCCCGGCGTAGCGGCTGATAAGAATGATCTCGGCGGCAATGGCGAGGGTGCTGAGCAGCGTGGCGATCTCACCTGCATTCAGCGTCAGGCTGCCATCCTGCGGACCCGCCACCAGCACCAGACCGGTGAACGCCAGCAAAATGCCCAGCCACGCCATCAGGCCCGGCGGCCGGCGCAGAAACAGCCATTGCAACAGCGGCACCACCGGCACGTAAAGTGCCGTCAGAAACGCCGACTGGCTGCTGGAAATGGTTTGCATACCCCAGGTTTGCAATCCGTAACCGCCGGCAATCGCCACGCCAATCAGCGCACCCGCTTTGATTTCCAGCCAGGTAATGTGACGCAAATAGCGGCGAAAGAAAAAGGCCAGCAGCAGCGAGGCGGTAGCGAAACGCAGCCCGACAAAAAAGAACGGCCCCGAATGCGCCATGGCGCGATGCACCACCAGAAAGGTGCCACCCCAGACCATAGTGATAAAAATAAGTACCAGCTCCTGACGCGTAATACGCAGGCTGAGGCGGGAAGTGGAAGCAGACATAACGCACCAGAATAGAGGACTGGCGCACATTTTTGCTGATTAGCCGGGCAAATTGCAATCATTGTAACCGCCGGGCGTACCCGGCGGCCGGGGATACCGTCACAGACGCACTATTTTTTCGCGCGGCTGCGTCCCCCCTTTTCACCTGCTTCGGCAGCACGCTGCGGATCATTTCTGAAATTCCCGCCGCTGTTTTTACCGCCTTTACGACCCGCTTCCGCGGCCCTTTCGCGATCTTCCGCGAAGTTGCCTGATCCTCCACGATGTTGAGCCATCATTTCCTCCAGGTATTGAGCATAGGTGGTGAAGACATTTCACTGCGCTAACAGTGTCTGGTCAGGTGCGTAATATCTCGCCACACCCGCTTAAAGCATAGCCAATGGATGCGCACGATCAGGCACATATTCATACTTTGCAACAGATAAACCGCTTAGCATCGTTTTTATGGCAAGATATTAAGCTGAAAAACAAGCGGTTAGCGGCAGAAGTCGCAGCGCGATCTCCGTGACTGTTCAATGGCTGACCAGCATAGCGCGCAGCCTCTTCTATACTTCTTTCTGTTCCTTACACCACAGGATGAAAACACGATGGCAAAAATTCTGGTGCTTTATTACTCCATGTATGGACATATCGAGACCATGGCTAACGCGGTGGCGGACGGTGCGAAGAGCGTGAGCGGTGCCGAAGTCACCATTCTGCGCGTGCCGGAAAGTATGGATGCCGAACGGTTTGCTCAGGTCGGCGGGAAGGTTAATCAGCCGGCGGCGGAAGCCAAACCGGACGACCTGCCGCAGTACGATGCCATCATCGTCGGCACCCCGACGCGCTTCGGCAACATGTCCGGTCAGATGCGTAATTTCTGGGACCGCACCGGCGGCCTGTGGGCCTCTGGCGCGCTGTACGGCAAGATTGCCAGCGTGTTTGCGTCTACCGGCACTGGCGGCGGTCAGGAGCAGACTATCACCTCGGTGTGGACCACCCTGGCACATCACGGCATGGTGATTGTGCCCATCGGCTACGGCACCAAAGAGTTGTTTGATATTTCGCAGGTGCGTGGCGGTACGCCGTATGGCGCAACCACGCTGGCGGGCGGTGACGGATCGCGCCAGCCCTCGGCGGAAGAACTGGAAATTGCCCGTTATCAGGGCCAATACGTCGCCGGTCTGGCGGTAAAACTGAAAGGATAAATTCCCAACAGGAGAGAGTTATGGCAACAGAACAGTTTAAAGCTCACCACGTGGGCGAATGGGCGACCTTACGTCACACTTCACCGGAAATCGCTGAAGCAATTTTCGAAGTGGCGAATTATGACGAACGGCTTGCCGAAGAGATCTGGCGCCAGCAAGGCAGCGATGAGGTGTTATTCCGCGCGTTTGAGAAAACCGACCAGGACGTCCTGACGTGGGACGATAAGCCGGTCGAACGTAAAAACATCTGAAGCACAGGCGGGCATGTCCCGCCTTCTCATTTTTAGCCGTCAGGGAGCTTTTATGTCAGCCTATCAAAGCATTAATCCGGCCAATAATCAGCTGCTGAAAACCTGGCCATCACACGATGACAGCTACGCGCAGCAGGCGCTGCATACCGCCGATGCGCTCTACCATTCGCCGTGGAGCAAAGGCGATATTCAGCCGCGTCTGCAGGTGCTGCAGCGTCTGGCAGAGTTGATCGACCAGCGCAGCGAAGAGCTGGCCACTATTGCCAGCAAAGAGATGGGTAAGCTGATTGGCCAGAGCCGCGGCGAAGTAAAAATCTGCGCCAGCATCGCGCGCTATTATGCCGAACACGCGGCAAGGCTGTTGCAGGCACAGCCCTATCCCAGCGATGTCGGTGACGCCTGGCTCGAATACCATCCGATTGGCGTGGTGGTGGCCGTCGAGCCGTGGAATTTCCCGTATTATCAGCTGATGCGCGTGCTGGCACCGAACCTGGCACTGGGCAATCCGGTGCTGGCGAAACATGCCAACATTGTGCCGCACTGCGCCGACTTGTTTGAAAAGCTGGTGCTGGAAGCCGGTGCGCCGCAGGGCGCGTGGACTAATCTGTTCATCTCTAACCAGCAGGTGGCCGATCTGATTGCCGATCCGCGCGTGCAGGGTGTGGCGCTCACCGGTTCGGAGCGCGCTGGCAGCGCGGTGGCTGAGCAGGCCGGTAAGCACCTGAAAAAATCCACGCTCGAACTGGGTGGTAACGATGTGTTTGTGGTGCTGGACGATGCCGACATTGATGAAGCGGTGCGCCAGGGGGCGCAGGCGCGGCTCAGCAACTGCGGTCAGGTATGTACCGCGGCCAAGCGCTTTATTCTGCATGAAAAGATTGCTGAAAGCTTTATGGCTAAGTTTAGCGCGGCGCTGCAATCCGCGACGCCTGGCGATCCATTAGATGAAAAAACCACGCTGGGGCCGCTGTCGTCACAGGATGCACGTGACCGACTGGTGAAACAGGTGGACGAGGCGGTGGCGCATGGCGCACGCGTGGAATGCGGCGGACGCGTAATCGACGGCGTCGGCTGCTACTACCAGCCAACCATCCTGACCGGCCTGACGCCGGATAACCCGGCTTATTATCAGGAGTTTTTCGGCCCGGTGGCGCAGGTATATGTGGTGGCGGACGATCGTGCTGCCGTGGCACTGGCCAACGACTCACACTACGGTTTGGGCGGTTCCGTGTGGACGCGGGACATTGCGCGCGGACGCAACATGGCTTCGCAGATTGAGACCGGCATGGTGTTTATCAATTCGCAGAGCGATACCGCGGCTGAGCTGCCGTTCGGCGGCGTGAAGCGTTCCGGCTATGGCCGTGAACTATCGGATCTCGGGCTGAAGGAGTTTGCTAACCAGAAACTGGTCGTGGTAGCCGGTTAAGCGGCATAAAACCACCGTTGAACTGAACGGTGGTTTTTTCGATTCACTGCGGTGTGCGTCAATGCGCAGCCGGTAACAACACAGCAGGGTCGCCGTGCATGGCGACCCTGCTGGCGTTTTAGTTGCTGGCCGCTGCCGGCTGTTGCGCGGGTTTAGCGTCCGCCTCCGGCTTCGCCGGCGCTGCCTCAGCCTGCGCTTTCTGCGCCGCTGCGGCATCGGCTTTCGCCTTCTCCTCTGCGGCCTTCTGAGCGCTGGCCTTCTCAGCTTTGGCTTTGTCGGCCGCCGCTTTTTGCGCCGCGGCCTTGTCCGCCTTCACTTTTTCCTCAGCGGCTTTGGCGTCAGCGGCTTTCTGCGCTGCAGCTTTATCAGCCGCGGCTTTGTCAGCCGCCGCTTTATCTGCGCTGGCCTGATCCGCTTTGGCCGGTGCGTCATCGCTGGCTGCCGGCGCGGCAGCAGGCTGTGCGGCCGGTGCCGGTGCGGCTGGCTGCAGCGGCGTACCCTGCAGCGCGTTGTTCAGCGCGCTGGTGAACTGATCCCAGCTGCAGTAGCCGTTGGCGTCAGTGTCACACCCCGCCAGCTGCAGCGTAACGCGCTTCGGTGGGTTCTTCAGGCTCAGCACATCGGCATTACGCAGCTGATCCGCCGTCTGATAGACATACTCCACTTTCAGCAGATCTTTGTTGTTCTTTGCATCGTGCCAGCGTTCAAACACCACCTGGCCGCCAATCGGGGTTTTCTCGTCGTTACCCGGCAGCTCGTATGGCTTAACCTGCAGCGCGCTCAGCAATGACGCGATATTCGAATCGTGTCCGACCATCAGCGTGACTTTTGGCGCGGTGGCTTTATCCTGATCGACCAGCTGGCTACGGATGTAATCCACCAGCGGTGCGGCAACGTCACGCGCCACTTCCGGCGCGGTAAACAGCGCATCCTGATAGCCATTCTTGATCGCCGCCAGCTCTTTCCACTGTTCAGGCGTTTTGATTTGTCCCCAGGCAACCTGATCCGCCGGGAAACCTTCGTAATACTGCAGCGTAAAGGCGTCGACCAGCGAGTTACCCACTTTCAGCGGGCCATTGACGCCGGGCTCTTTGCCGTTTTCCGCGCTAAAGGTGTTGTCGCCGCTGCTCAGGTCGCACTGTTTCTTGCCGTTACAGGCCGGGGCTGATTTGTAATCCACGATTTTTTCCAGCCGCTGAAAGGCCGGCTTCAGCGCCAGCTTCTCATTGGCTGCGGTCATCGCCGCCAGCGCTTTCTTGTTAAACGCTTCGCTGCCATCGGTGATTACCGGATTGAAGATTGGGTCCATGGTGCCCATCGCATCCTGATGGGTGACAGCGATATCGCAGCCCGGGAAAGCACCGGTGACGAAATACTGCGCCGTCGCAACGGTGCGCTGCAGGCTGTTGGCATAGACAAAGATGTTGCTGCTGTCCGGACAGGTGCCGTTCTGTACCAGCCCCTGCTGGGCCAGCCACTGACGGGTGTAGTTACCCATGTAGACTTCCAGCACGCCGCCTTTGGTGGTCAGCTCACCGCCGGGCACATCCCACTGCGGCCAGCTTTTTTTCGTCGCCTGCTCCAGCACGCTGCCGTTGTTGGCCAGCGGGGCACGCAGGTTGTGACGACTCAGCATCAGGACCTGCTGCAGTTGCATGTCGCCATCCGCGGCATAAGCGCTCATACCCATCGGCAGCGCCGCGATCACTGACAGCGCGCAAAGACTCAGTTTCTTGATCATTGTGCCTATTCCATAATTCATCAGGGAAACACTCTGGCATTCAAGCGATTAGCTCGCCAAAGAGCGAATTACCGCACAGTGTAACCCAGCTTGCCTGAGAAAATCGCCAGATGTTTGCAAAAACCGTGCATCGACTATAGCAGTAAACGCGCTGGCCGTCGGGTTACGGCAGCAGATTGAAAAGCTTCAGGATGTTTTTCAGAAGGATGGAAAGCAGAAAAGCGAAAAGCCCGCATCACTGCGGGCTTCTCTTATATGGCGGAGGAACAGAGATTCGAACTCTGGGATGGTTTCCCATCGGCGGTTTTCAAGACCGCTGCCTTAAGCCACTCGGCCATCCCTCCTGAAATCTTTTTGTCACCTCACACTGCGAGAGTGTGAAGTGGCGGAGGAGGAGAGATTCGAACTCTCGGATGGTTTCCCATCGGCGGTTTTCAAGACCGCTGCCTTAAGCCGCTCGGCCACCCCTCCGCAATGAGGCGCACTATAAACATCCCCCCGAACGATGTAAAGCATCCAATGATTCGTTCGCCTGAAAAACAGTCAAATATGATTTTTTTGCCGTCTTAATCGTCATTCTGCTCAGTGAAACAGCAATTTATCGCGTAAAGATGGGTAAAACGCCTTTTCTGTCCTCTGACCGTTGCGTATTCTCAGGCCATATTTGGTGTTCTCTCTCTAACAGGAGCGCATGATGGACAGAATAATTAGCTCGTCACAGCAGCAGTCGCTACTCAGCACTCATAAAGTGCTGCGCAATACTTATTTCTTACTTGGCCTGACGCTGGCGTTTTCCGCCGTCACCGCCACGCTCAGCACCGTCTACGCCCTGCCCTCGCCGGGGCTGATTCTGATGCTGGTGGGCTTTTACGGACTGATGTTCCTGACCTATCGCCTGGCGAACAGCCCGGCGGGTATTCTGGCCGCGTTTGCCTTCACCGGCTTCCTCGGTTACTGCCTCGGTCCGATTCTCAGCTCGTTCCTCACCGCCGGTATGGGTGATGTTATCGCCATGGCGCTGGGCGGCACCGCGCTGGTGTTCTTCTGCTGTTCCGCCTATGTCCTGACCACGCGTCGCGACATGTCTTTCCTTGGCGGCATGATGATGGCCGGCTTTGTGGTGCTGCTGGTGGCCGTGGTTGCCAATATCTTTCTGCAGCTGCCTGCGCTGCACCTGGCAATCAGCGCCCTGTTTATTCTGTTCTCTGCCGGTGCCATTTTGTGGGAAACCAGCAACATCATTCAGGGCGGTGAAACCAACTACATTCGCGCCACCGTAAGCCTGTATGTCTCGCTGTACAACATCTTTGTCAGCCTGCTGAGCCTGCTGGGCTTCGCCAACCGCGACTAAGACGTAACGCACGCACCGTTAAACCCCGCTCCGGCGGGGTTTTTGCTTTTTATCCGCCGCCGCCTTTACAATGGGCGCGCTGACGATATGAGGAAATAATGTGATTTTTGCCGGTAAAGAGATTGCCACTGATGCAGAAGGCTATCTGAAAAATAGCGCCGACTGGAGTGAAGCGCTGGCGCAGGCCATCGCCCAGCAGGAAGCGATTGAGATGAGTGAAGCGCACTGGGAAGTGGTGCACTTTGTGCGTGATTTTTATCAGCAGTTTAATACCTCGCCGGCGGTGCGCATGCTGGTCAAAGCCATGGCGCAAAAATATGGCGAAGAGAAAGGCAACAGCCGCTATCTGTTTCGCCTGTTCCCGGAAGGTCCGGCCAAACAGGCCACTAAAATCGCCGGCCTGCCAAAACCGGCGAAGTGTCTGTGATCATCCGGTAGTAAACCGCGTCGGCCGCTCCGCCAGCTGATGCGGCTCCACCAGCACCTTATCGACCCGGGCACTGGGCGGTCCGCCCGCCTTCAGCCACGTAATCAGTGACTCCACCTGCTGCGCTTCTCCCGCCGCCAGGACCTCCACGCTGCCATCCGCCAGATTATGCGCATAGCCGGTGACGCCCAGCGCGTTCGCCTGCGCCTGGGTGTAATAACGGAAGCCCACGCCCTGCACCCTGCCGTGAACCCAGATTTTGTAACCTGTCGTCGCCATGGCGATCTCCCCTTTGTGCGTTGCATTTTGCCGCCATCCACCGGAAAATGGCGCCTCATTTTTTCAGGTAAGCATAGCAAACATGACCGTTCGATTGATTCTCGCTAAGGGACGTGAAAAATCCCTGCTCCGCCGCCATCCGTGGGTGTTCTCCGGGGCCGTTGCCCGTATGGAAGGTAAAGCCCAGTCGGGTGAAACCATTGATATCTGTGACAGCAACGGCAAATGGCTGGCCCGCGCCGCCTACTCTCCTCAGTCACAAATTCGCGCGCGCGTCTGGAGCTGGCAGCAGGATGAGTCAATCGACATCGCCTTCTTTGTGCGCACGCTGCAGAAAGCGCAGCAGTGGCGCGACTGGCTGGCACAGCGCGACGGGCTGGACAGCTATCGCCTGATTGCCGGCGAGTCCGATGGACTGCCGGGCGTCACGATTGATCGCTTCGGTAATTTCCTCGTGCTGCAACTGCTGTCGGCCGGGGCGGAGTATCAACGTCCGGCTCTCGTCTCGGCGCTGCAGCAGTGCTATCCCGACTGCGCCATCTACGACCGTTCTGACGTGGCGGTGCGCAAGAAAGAGGGACTGGAGCTGGCGCAGGGTCCGGTAAGCGGTGATCTGCCGCCTGCGCTGCTGCCGATAACCGAGCATGGCATGCAGCTGCTGGTGGATATTCAGGGCGGTCACAAGACCGGTTATTACCTCGATCAGCGCGACAGCCGTTTTGCCACCCGTCGTTACGCAGAAAATGCCCGTGTGCTTAACTGCTTCTCCTACACCGGCGGCTTTGCGGTCTCTGCTCTGCTCGGCGGCTGCCGGGAAGTGATCAGTGTGGATACCTCGCAGGACGCCCTTGACGTAGCAAAGCAGAACGTGGCGCTTAACGGGCTGGATCTCTCCCGCGCGCAGTTCCTGCGCGACGATGTGTTCAAACTGCTGCGCCGCTACCGCGACAGCGGCGAGAAGTTCGACATGATCGTGATGGATCCGCCGAAGTTCGTTGAAAACAAAAATCAGCTGATGGGCGCCTGCCGCGGCTATAAAGACATCAACATGCTGGCGATGCAGCTGCTGAATCCGGGCGGCATTCTGCTGACGTTCTCCTGTTCCGGGCTGATGGCCACCGAGCTGTTCCAGAAAATTATCGCTGATGCCGCTGTCGATGCCGGTCGTGATGTACAATTTATAGAGCAGTTCCGTCAGGCAGCCGACCATCCGGTGATCGCCAGCTATCCTGAAGGGCTTTATCTGAAAGGCTTTGCCTGTCGCGTGCTGTGACTTGAAAACGCTGTCCCTGCCCCCATATTGGTGACAGGGCAAAGTTTTGGGAGGTCACAATGATTGCCAGTAAATTTGGAATTGGACAGCAGGTCCGGCACCGTCTCTCCGGGGTGCTCGGCGTGATTGTGGACGTCGACCCGGAGTATTCGCTGGACGATCCGCAGCTGGATGAGGTTGGCGCGACGGAATCGCTGCGTGCCGCTCCCTGGTATCACGTGGTGATGGAAGATGAGGAAGGCGAACAGGTGCACACCTATATCGCAGAGATTCAGCTGGCCGGAGAGACCTCGTTTGAGCATCCGGAACAGCCATCCATGGATGAACTGGCGGCCTCAATCCGTCAGCAGCTGCAGGCACCCAGCCTGCGGCATTAATCGTGCGGCGACCCGGAGTCGCCGTTTTTATTTACCGCGTCACGCCCAGCCGCGGAATTTCTATCTTCGGGCAGCGATCCATAATCACCGTCAGCCCGGCATCACGCGCCAGCACCGCCGCCTGCTCGTTAATCACGCCCAGCTGCAGCCATAATGTTTTCGCTCCGATAGCGATCGCTTCCTGCGCCACGCCCCATGCCGCTTCGGAATTGCGGAACACATCCACCATGTCAATCTTGCCTGGAATCTCCGCCAGCGTGCCGTACACGGTTTGCCCCAGCAGCTGCTGCCCTGCCAGCTTCGGACTCACCGGAATCACCTCATAACCCTGATCGAGCAGGTATTTCATCACGCCATAGCTGGCACGCTCAGGGCGATCGCTGGCACCGACCAGCGCGATGCGTTGGGTTTGCGTCAGGACATCGCGAATCGTTTGATCGTTCATGTTTTTCTCCTTGTTCACTCGCCTGAGTGTAGATGCCATTGCGCGCTAAAGTGCAAGCGCAGCGCACGAAAAGTTTGCGCGGCGACACGAATAAATATGTTAAAATGTAAATTAACTGCCATAATGTAATAATTTGCTACACATCGCCCTTTTTCCCCTGTTCCGGGAGTTGAAATGAAGCTGTCTCTGGCTGTTACGGGTTTGCTGTTGCTGCTCGTATCGGCAACCTGCCATGCCATCACCCTGAAGCTCGATCCGCAGATCGACCTGCTGGTGCTGGATGGGCGCAAAATCTCAGGTTCGCTGCTGAAAGGCGCGGACAGCCTTGAGCTGGAGCGCGGTCAGCATCAGTTTCTGTTTCGCGTGGATAAACCCTGCGCCGATGCCACCCACTTCCGCTCAGAACTGATGATCGTCACCTTCACCGCCGACGCCCATTCCGTAGCGATTCGCCTGCCGGCGCTGAATAATCGCCGCGAACGCAGCCTGTTTGATAAATCGTTAAACTT
>NZ_SDFT01000191.1:0-16212 GCF_004916815.1 Pantoea sp. R102 | reverse complement strand
CGCTGGGCGGTACGCTGGCGCAGGGCATTGCTGCCCGGCTGGAAGCGGCGGGTGAAGAGGTCGCCTTCCTTGGCCTGCTCGACACCTGGCCGCCGGAAACGCAGAACTGGGATGAGAAGCGCGGCGAGAATGTGCTGGATCCGGCGGTGCTGGAGGAGGTGAATCGCGAGCGCGAACAGTTTATCGCCGCGCAGCGCCATCAGGCCGGTGAAGAGATGCAGGCCATGTTCGATACCATCGAAGCCAACTACGCCAGCTCGGTGCGTCTGCTGGCCACGGCGCGCAGCGCACGCTTCGGCGGCCGCGCTACGCTGTTCCTCGCCGAACAGACGCAGCAGCCAGGCCAGGATGCGCGCCGCGCCTGGGCGCCCTATGTCGGTGAGCTGACGGTGTGGCCGATGGATTGCGCCCACGTCGAGATTATCTCGCCTCGCATGTTTGAGCAGATCGGGCCGCTGTTGCAGCAGTTGCTGGCGTAGCGGTTTTGTCCTCACCCTCTCCCGGCGGGAGAGGGAAACGGATGGCAGAAAACGTTTACATCACAGCCCCTTCTCCGCCTTAGCGCCCGCGCCCCAGCGGCACAATCATTGGCGTATGCGCCACCGGATCCTCAACAATCACACAGCGTAATCCGTACACCTGCTCAATCAGCGCCGGCGTCACAATCTCGCCAGGCTTGCCCTCGGCAATGATCCTCCCGTGACGCATGGCGATCAGATGGGTGGCGTAGCGGCAGGCGTGATTAAGGTCGTGCAGCACCACCACCAGCGTGCGGCCATGCTGCTGATTGAGCGTCTGCATCAGCTCAAGCAGATCAATCTGGTGGGTAATATCCAGCCAGGTGGTGGGCTCATCCAGCAGCAGCAGCGGCGTCTGCTGTGCCAGCACCATGGCGATCCACACGCGCTGACGCTGTCCGCCGGACAGGGTATCGACCGCCTGTTGCGCGAGGTCCGCCACGCCGGTGGCCAGCATCGCCTGCTGCACCGCCGCTTCATCCTCCGCGCGCCAGCGGCCAAACAGTGACTGATGCGGATAACGTCCGCGCGCCACCAGCTCGCTCACGCTGATGCCCGCCGGTGCGTTTGAACTCTGCGGCAGCAGGCCAAGACGGCGCGCCACTTCTTTGGTGGGATAACGTGCAATCGCCTCGCCGTCAAGCAGTACGTCACCTTTCAACGGCGCCTGCAGGCGGCTGAGGGTACGCAGCAGGGTGGATTTACCGCAGGCGTTAGGGCCGATAATCACGGTCAGCTCCCCTTGCGGAATCGCCACCGACAGATTTTCCGCCACCACTTTTTTGTCATAACCCAGCGTCAGGCCTTCGCCATACAGCCGTGAAGGAATATCGATCATTGGCGTCGCGCCTCCCGCACCAGTAACGCAATCAGATAGAGTCCGCCCAGGCTGACGGTAATCACGCCAACCGGCAGTTGATAAGGTAGGAACAGATGCTGCGCGGCATAATCGGCGGCGCACAACAGCAGCGCGCCGCACAGCGCCGCCAGCCATAATGCGCCTTTTTCCCCGCCGCTCAGCCGGCGCGCAATCTGCGGTGCCAGCAGCGCCACGAACGAGATCGGCCCCGCCAGCGCGGTGGACGCCGCGGTCAGCAGCACGCCCAGCAGCATCAGCCACAGGCGGCTGCGCTCCACCGGCACGCCGAGCGCGCAGGCGGTGTCATCGCCCATCTCCAGCAGACGCATGCGGCGCGTTAACAGCGCCACCAGCAGCAGCGACAGCAGCAGCACCGTCACCACCGGCGGCGTTTTCGCCCAGGTGATGCCGTTGAGCGAGCCGGCGCTCCACAGCCCGGCGCTGAGCGCCGACTCCAGCGAAGCGCTGATAATCAGCCAGGCATTGAGCGCCATCAGCAGCGCGCGCACGCTGATGCCCACGATGATTAACCGAAACGTTTCCACCCCGTTGCGCCAGGCAAACAGATACACCAGCGCAGCCGTCGCGATACCGCCGATCAGCGCGGCCCCGGTCATCGCGGTAATACTTTGATTGAACAGCACCAGCGCCACCAGCACACCGCTGTAAGCGCCGGTATTGAAGCCGAGAATATCCGGGCTGCCGAGCGGGTTACGTAGCAGCGACTGAAAAATTGCCCCGCTGACACCCAGCGCCGCACCGATCAGCAGCGCCATCAGCACGCGCGGCAGCCGCCACTCCACCACAATCAGCTGCACGTTGGCCGCTCCCTGCCCGCGCAGCGCCTGCCACACCTGCTCCGCCGTAATCGGCAGCGCACCGCGCGTCAGCGCCAGCCACGTCAGCAGCGCACACGCTAATAGCAGCCAGCCGCCATGCAACCAGGCACGCCGCGTCATAATCCACCTCGCCCGCGCTGGCGCCGTACCAGCAAAATCAGCATCGGCGCGCCAAGGATGGCGGTCACAATTGAGACACGCAGTTCGCCTGCCACCATCATCCGCCCCAGAATATCCGCCGCCAGCAGCAGCGCCGGGGTGATCAGCGCCGTCGCCGGCAGCAGCCAGCGGTGATCGTTGCCCACCAGCCAGCGGGCAAAATGCGGTGTCATCAGGCCGATAAAAGCGATCGGTCCGACGGCGGCGGTCGCCGCGCCGCTCAGTAAGGCAATCGCCAGCAGGCCCAGCAGTTGAGTGCGCACCACGCGCGTGCCCAGCGCCGCCGCCATATCGCCGCCCATGCTCAGGCTGTTCAGCGATTGCGCCAGCCCCAGCGCCAGCGCCGCACCGGCCAGCACCGCCGGGCTCAGGGTGCGCAACACGCTGAAATAGCGGATATCCAGCGAGCCGCTTTGCCAGAAGCGCAGGTGATCGTAAATGTCCGGATTGAGCAGCGACAGGCCGGAGGTTAAGCCCTCCAGCACCGCCGCCAGCGCCACGCCCGCCAGCGTCAGACGCACCGGATTGACGCGCCCGCCGCCCATCGCGCCAATCACCGTCATCAGCAGCGCCGCCAGCAGTGCACCGCTGAAGGCCAGCGTCAGCCACTGCAGCGGGGAGTCCGCCCCCAGCAGCGCGATGCCGAGCACGATGGCAAAACCGGCACCGGCGTTCACGCCCAGAATGCCCGGCTCGGCCAGCGGATTACGCGTCAGGCTCTGCATCAGCGCGCCAGCCAGCCCCAGCGCCACACCCGCCAGCAGACCGGCCAGCGTGCGCGGCAGGCGCGCATCGCGCACGATGATGCACTCCGCGCTGGAGCAGGAAGCGGTGAGAGCGTGATACACATCGGAAAGCGGTATTGATTTGGCACCCAGCATCAGACTGAGCGCCATGAGGAGCAAAAGCAGAATCCCTGAGCCTGCTAATGCACGGATCTGGCGCATAGCGTTCTAAACCTTCACTGTTCGACGTCGTTGCGGTGCAACGTAATTTGATAATGATATTTGTTATCGTTATTACTCGCGTTTGCCTATGTTACCATGAGTCGCCTCGCGGATGATGAGGAAAATTGGTGCAAAAAGGCGAAACAATGAACAAACCCTCTCACTTTATCGATCTCTCACTGCTGAAAACCCACGCGGCGTTTCGCGCGGTGTTTATTGCGCGTTTTATCTCGATTGTGGCGCTCGGCATGCTGGCCGTTGCCGTGCCGGTGCAGATTCAGCAGATGACCCATTCACCGCTGCTGGTGGGCCTCGCAGTCACACTGTCCGCTGCCGGCATGTTTACTGGCCTGCTGACCGGCGGCGTGCTGGCCGATCGCTATGAGCGTAAGAAGTTGATCCTGTTTGCCCGCACCACCTGCGGGCTGGGCTTTGTCGCGCTGGCGATAAATGCCGCGCTGCCCGCGCCTTCGCTGCTGGCGGTCTATCTGCTTGGCTTGTGGGACGGCTTTTTTGGCGCGATTGGCGTCACGGCGCTGCTGGCCGCTACGCCAGCGCTGGTGGGACGCGAAAACATTATGCAGGCCGGCGCGATCACCATGCTGACGGTGCGCTTCGGCTCGATTTTATCGCCGGCAATTGCTGGTGTGGTGATCGCGCACGGCGGCGTGCTGTGGAATTACGGACTGACCGCCTTCGGCACGCTGCTGACGGTGCTTACGCTGCTGCAGCTGCCTGCGCTGCCTCCGCCTCTGCAGCCGCGCGAGCATCCGCTGCGGGCGCTGGCAACCGGCGTGCAGTTCCTGTTCGCCAGCCCGCTGGTCGGCATGGTGGCGCTGACCGGTGCGCTGGTAACGCTGGCCAGCGCCATCCGCGTGCTGTACCCGGCGCTGGCACCGCACTGGTCAGTCAGCGCCGACCAGCTCGGTATGCTGTACGCCGCCGTGCCGCTCGGTGCCGCCGTGGGCGCATTTACCAGCGGCAGGCTGAAACAGGCGGCGCGCCCTGGGCGGCTGGTGCTGGGCAGTGCCTTGGCCGGTTTCGTCGCCCTGGCCCTGTTCAGCCTGATGCCGACGCTGTGGCTGGCGCTGCTGTGTCTGGCGGGCTTCGGCTATTTCAGTGCCATCAACAGCCTGGTGCAGTACGCGATGATTCAGCTGCTGACGCCGGATCATCTGCTGGGCCGCATCAACAGCCTGTGGACGGCGCAGAACGTGTGCGGCGATGCCCTCGGCGCCGCGCTGATTGGTGCCCTCGGTTCGTGGCTGTTACCGGCGCAGGCTGCCGCGGCGTTTGGCTGTGCCGCGACACTGCTTGGCGTCATGATGTGGCTGATGATGAAAGGATTACGGCGCTATCAGGCGCCCGCGCCCGTGCTGGCGCAGCAAACATCATGATTTGACGAACAGCTGATGCAGACGCGTCAGCAGATTGCTGGCGCTGTAGTAATCCAGGCGGAAGGTGTCGATACCCAGCGCATAGACCTGCTTACCGTGCACCGCCGCGTTTTGTGCCAGGAACGGGTTGCTCAGCACTGACTGCGCGGTTTTGTCATCGCCGGCAAACAGCAGGAAGCTGTTACCGGTCAGGCTGGCGGCGAGATTCTCGCCCGAGAGCTGAATAATGTCTTTGCGCTGGCCCATGCTGTGCCCCTGTTGCGTGTCAGCCGGCGGCTGCGCCAGGGTAAAACCGAGCTGCTGCAGCAGTTTGCCCTGCGCCGATGCGGCGGTCCACAGATTCACCGCCCGGCCATCACCGTTCCATACCATCGCGGAGACCGGCTGCGGTGGCAGCGTAATGGCCTGCTTCAGCGCCGCTTCGCGATCGTCGAACTCTTTTACGCGCTGCGCCGCCTGTGCTTCATGGCCGGTGGCCTGCCCCAGCAGCGTAACCACATCCTGCCAGCTCTTATCGTCGTAGTTGACCACCAGCGTGGGGGCAATGGCGGACAGCTGACTGACCAGCTTCAGGGCGGAGTCATTACCGGTGGCGCTGACGATAATCAGATCCGGGGCTTGCGCCGCAATCGCCTCGGCGCTCGGCTCACCAATGTACAGCCGCTTAACGTGGCGCTGCTTTGCCACCTCGCCCCACTGACGAAAGAAGCCCTGATCGTCGGCCAGGCGGCTTTTCGGTGCGGTCGCGCCTGAGGCGATGACCGGCGCGTCAATCGCCAGCAGCGAGCCGGTCAGCGTGACGCTGGTGGAGACAATGCGCTGTGGTGCCTGGTTAAGCGTTACCGTTCCGGTCGCGCCCTGTACGCTGCGCGGCCAGCCCTGGTCGGCCCGCGCTGTCCCTGACAGCGACTGGAAAATGAACAACAGGACAGCCATGCCCCATAAACCGCATTTACTCATAAGTTTTGATCCACCTTTTAGCTTAATGCCTGGCCCGGCGTCAGCCGCCGCTTACGTCTGACAGCACGGTAAATCCCGCGAATGGATTGACTCTTTGCCCCTTTCGACGTAGGTTACAGAGCCATAATAAAAATGATAATCATTCTTAATAATCTTATCATTTATAGGTGAAAATTATGGTGGAAAGCTCCACGTTTGAAAATGCCTGGCTGAAGGATTTTTCCGCGCTGTGCCGCGGTTTCCTTTTCACCTCGCCATGGCGCAGCCTGGCCACCCAGGGCTGCTATACCACGATCAACACGCCGGTGGGCGATGCCGCGCTGCTGCAGGGCGACTTTCAACAGCAGCTGCGCCAGCACTTTGCCGCGGCGAAAAAGCAGGGGATCGCCAATCCGCTGCTGGTGGGCGCGATTCCGTTTGACGTCAGCCAGCCAGCATCGCTGTTCATACCCGAATCCTGGCAGAGCTTTAATCGCGCCGACCTGCAACAGGCGCTGCCGGCGCAGCAAAGCGATCTGCCGGCAGTGCGGCGGCGGACGGCAGTGCCAGACCACGCGGTATTTACCCGCATGGTGGCCGACGCCGTTACCACCATTCAGCGCGGCGATCCGGACAAAGTGGTGCTGTCACGCCTGATGGATATCGTCACGGAGCAGCCGGTGGATACCGCTGCGCTGATGCAGCGCGTGATCGCGCAAAATCCCAATAGCTACCATTTCCATCTGCCGCTGGCGGAAGGCGGCGCGCTGGTGGGCGCCAGCCCGGAACTGATGCTGCGCAAACAGGGGCGCGATTTCTCCTCCTGCCCGCTGGCCGGCTCGGCGCGCCGCCATCATGACGATGCCAGCGCCGATCGCGTGGCAGGTAACACCCTGATGGCGTCAGCCAAAGACCGCCACGAACATCAGCTGGTGACCGACGCGATGCGCAGCACGCTGCAGCCGCGTAGCCGACTACTGTCAGTGCCTACCGTGCCGTCGCTGATCACCACCGCCACGCTGTGGCATCTGGCGACGCAAATCGATGGCGAAGTGCAGGATGAGCGCGAAAACGCGCTGTCGCTGGCGGCGCTGCTGCACCCAACCCCGGCCCTGAGCGGCTTCCCGCACGCCCGCGCACAGCAGCTGATTCAGCAGCTCGAACCCTTTGATCGCCAGCTGTTTGGCGGCATCGTCGGCTGGTGCGACAGCGAAGGCAACGGCGAATGGGTGGTGACCATTCGCTGCGGAACGGTAAACGGCACGCGCGTGCGGCTGTTTGCCGGCGCGGGCATCGTCGCCGACTCGCAACCGGAATCAGAATGGCGTGAAACGGGTGTGAAGCTGGACACCATGTTGCGCGCTTTTGGACTGCAATAAAGGAACAAGCATGAGCATTCCCTTCAGCCGCTGGCCGGCACATCTGGCCGCGCGCTATCGCGAAAAAGGCTACTGGATCGACGTGCCGCTGACCGACATCATCGACCGCCATCGCGAAAACGACGCTATCGCCGTGATCGACGGCCCTTTGCAGCTCAGCTACCGCCAGCTGGCGCAACGCAGTGATAATCTGGCGGCGGCGCTGCAGCGGCGCGGTTTACAGCGCGGTGACACGGCGCTGGTGCAGCTCGGCAACGTGGCCGATTTTTACGTTACGCTGTTTGCCCTGTTTAAGCTGGGCGTGGTCCCGGTGTACGCGCTGTTCAGCCATCAGCGCACTGAACTGCTGGCCTATGCGCAGCAGATTGCACCGAAACTGCTGATTGCCGATCGCCAGCACGCGCTGTTTGCCAGCGACGACTTCATCGCCACGCTGTGCGAGGCGCAGCCCACGCTGCAGCAGGCGATCCTGCGTAACGACGCGCAGGCGGAAAATACGCTGGCGTCGCTGCAGGATGAAGCGGCTGGCGATTTTGTCGCGACACCGACGGCCGCCGATGAAGTGGCGTTTTTCCAGCTCTCCGGCGGCAGCACCGGCACGCCGAAGCTGATTCCGCGCACCCACAACGACTACTACTACAGCATTCGCGCCAGTGACGAGATTTGCCACATCAACGCCGACACGCGCTATCTGATCGCCCTGCCCGCGCCGCATAACTTCGCCATGAGTTCCCCCGGTTCGCTCGGGGTGTTCTATGTCGGTGGCCAGGTGATTCTCGCCGCGGATCCCAGCGCCACGCTCTGCTTCCCGCTGATTGAGCAGCACCAGGTGACCGATACCGGACTGGTGCCGCCGGCGGTCAGCCTGTGGTTGCAGGCGATTAAGGAGTGGGGCAGCAATTCAGCGCTGGCCTCACTGCAGCGCATTCAGGTGGGCGGAGCCAAACTGGGCGAAACGCTGGCCGCACGCATTCAGCGTGAAATCGGCTGCCAGCTGCAGCAGGTGTTTGGCATGGCGGAAGGGCTGGTTAACTACACGCGCTTCGGCGATGACGAGCAAACCATTCTGACTACCCAGGGGCGCCCGATTTCGGAAGATGACGAAGTGTGGGTGGCCGACGAGAACGGCAATCCGCTGCCGCCGGGCCAGGTGGGTCGCCTGATGACGCGCGGCCCTTACACCTTCCGGGGCTACTACAACAGCCCGGAGCACAATGCCGCCAGCTTCGACGCCAACGGTTTTTACTGCTCAGGCGATCTGATTGAGATCAACGCTCAGGGCTACATCACCGTACAGGGACGCGAAAAGGATCAGATCAACCGCGGCGGCGAGAAGATCGCCGCAGAAGAGATCGAAAACTTGCTGCTGCGCCATCCGGATGTGATCCACGCCGCGCTGGTGTCCATGCATGACGAGCTGATGGGTGAAAAGAGCTGTGCCTTCATTGTGGCACGCCAGCCGGTAAAACCGGTCGCGCTGCGCCGCCATCTGCGCGAGCTGGGCATTGCCGAATTCAAACTTCCCGACCGCATTACCTGCGTCGACGCCCTGCCGCTGACCCCGGTGGGCAAAGTGGATAAAAAACGTTTACGCCAACAGCTTGCTGAGCAGACGCAAGCCTGATTTTTTCCGGAGATTGTAATGGCTATTCCAAAACTGACGTCTTATGCGCTGCCCGCCGCCACTGAGCTGCCGGCTAACAAAGTACAATGGGCGCTGGAGCCGCAGCGCGCGGCGCTGCTGATTCACGATATGCAGGCCTATTTCCTCAACTTCTGGGGCGAAGACAGCCCGCTGGTGAATCAGGTGGTGGAGAACATTGCCCGCCTGCGCGCTTACTGCAAAGCGCAGGGCATTCCGGTGTTCTATACCGCCCAGCCCAACCAGCAAAGCGATGAGGATCGCGCGCTGCTGAATGATATGTGGGGACCGGGGCTGAACAAACATCCGGATCAGCAGAAGATCGTCGACGCGCTGGCGCCGGATCAGGACGATCAGGTGCTGACTAAATGGCGCTACAGCGCGTTCGTGCGCTCGCCGCTGGAATCTATCCTGCAGGAGATGGGCCGCGATCAGCTGATCATTACTGGCGTGTATGCGCATATCGGCTGCCTGACCACTGCCACCGATGCCTTCATGCGTAACATCCAGCCGTTTATGGTGGCCGATGCGCTGGCCGACTTCTCGCGTGATGAGCATATGATGGCGCTGACCTACACCGCAGGTCGCAGTGGCAAAGTGGTGATGACCGCCGATCTGATGCCGCTGCCGCACAGCAAGGACGCGCTGCGCGCGCTGATTCTGCCGCTGCTGGAAGATGATGACGTGCCGGAAGATGATGAAAACCTGATCGACTATGGGCTGGATTCGGTGCGCGTGATGGCGCTGGCGGCGCGCTGGCGTCAGGTGCACAGCGATATCGACTTCATCAGCCTGGCGAAAAACCCCAGCATTGATGGCTGGTGGGCGCTGCTGTCGCGGGTGCCAGCCCAATGAGCGCCTGTTTTGATTTCAGCGGAAAAATTGTCTGGGTGACCGGTGCCGGCAAAGGCATCGGCTACCACACCGCGCTGGCGTTCCATCAGGCTGGTGCGCAGGTGACCGGTTTTGATTTGCACTTTGGCCAGGATGACTATCCGTTTGCCACCTGCCAGCTGGACGTCGCCGACAGCGCTGCAGTGCGCGACTGCTGTCAGTCACTGCTGGCCAGCCAGCCGCGGCTGGATATCCTGGTGAACGGCGCGGGCATTCTGCGCATCGGCAGCACCGATGCGCTGTCGTTTGCTGACTGGCAGGCGTGTCTCGCCGTGAACGCCGGCGGCGCGTTTAACCTGTTCCAGCAGACGCTGCCGGTCTTCCGCCAGCAGCGCGCTGGCGCGATTGTCACCATCGCCTCTAACGCCGCGCACGCTCCGCGCCTCGGCATGTCAGCCTATGGCGCGTCCAAAGCAGCGCTGCGCAGCCTGTGCCAGACGGTTGGGCTGGAGATGGCGCCCTACGGCGTGCGCTGCAACATTGTCTCACCGGGATCAACCGATACCGATATGCAGCGCAGCCTGTGGCATACGCCGGAAGCCGAGCAGGAGATGATCAACGGTTTCCCGGATCAGTACAAACTGGGGATCCCGCTGCGTAAGATCGCCCAGCCGCAGGAGATCGTGAACAACATCCTGTTCCTGGCCTCGGATCTTGCCAGCCACGTGGTGCTGCAGGATATTGTGGTGGACGGTGGCGCAACGCTGGGAGCCTGAGGCATGGCAATCTGGAAACGTACGGTGGATCTCGCCACGCTGAATCAGCTGGGCGATAACTCGCTGGTGGCGCATCTGGGCATCGTGTTTACCGCCATCGGTGACGATTATCTGGAGGCCACCATGCCGGTAGACAGCCGCACGCAGCAGCCGTTTGGTTTGCTGCACGGCGGCGCGTCGGTGGTGCTGGCGGAGTCGATGGGCTCCATTGCCGGTTACCTGAGCGTGGAAGAAGGTAAAAGCGTGGTGGGCATTGAGGTGAGCGCCAGCCATCATCGGGCGGTGAGCAGCGGCGAGGTGCGCGGTGTTTGTCGTCCGCTGCATCTTGGCGCGCGCAATCAGAGCTGGCAGATTGAGATACGCAATGGTCGCGATCAGCTGTGTTGCAGTTCGCGGCTGACGGTGGCGGTGCTGGGGTAGGTTTGGCTCCGCTGCGGCCTGATGCCCTCTCTCACGGGGAGAGGGAATGATGGTGCGGCCTGGTGCTCTCTCCCGCGGGGAGAGGGATGATGGTGCGGGCTGTTGCCCTCTCCCACGGGGAGAGGGAATGATTGTGCGGCCTGATGCTCTCTCCTACGGGGAGAGGGAATGATTGTGCGGGCTGGTGCTCTCTCCCGCGGGGAGAGGGATGATGGTGCGGGCTGGTACTCTGTGCTAAACAGCTATAAAAAAAGCGGCCATCTGGCCGCTTTTTTCGCTGACATCAACGCTGATAAATGATCTCGACGCCTTCGTCGTCGTCTTCATCCCAGTCGTCATCCCAGTCTTCGTCTTCTTCCACTTCCTGAGCATTTTCCAGCGCTTCACGGTGGTAATCATCCCACATGAAGGCCACTTTCTCTGGCTGCTTCGCTTCTTCTTCCGCTTCTTTTGGATTTGCGATGATAAAGCTCATCACATCCCAGCACAGCTCATTGACACCGTCACGGCTGGCGGCGGAGATCAGATAGTATTTCTCATCCCAGCCCAGCGCTTCGGCAATCGCTTTAGCGCGGCTTTCCGCCTCTTCACGGCTCAGCAGGTCGGTTTTATTGAACACCAGCCAGCGCGGTTTCTGGTACAGCTTGTCGCTGTATTTCTCCAGCTCGCCGAGAATGATGCGGGCGTTCTCTACCGGATCGGATTCGTCGATTGGCGCGATGTCGATAAGGTGCAGCAGCACACGGCAGCGCTCAAGATGCTTGAGGAAGCGAATTCCGAGGCCTGCGCCTTCCGCTGCGCCTTCAATCAGGCCGGGAATGTCGGCGACCACGAAGCTCTTTTCGCTGTCCATACGCACCACGCCGAGGCTTGGCACTAAGGTAGTGAACGGATAATCCGCCACTTTTGGCTTCGCCGCTGATACTGCGCGGATAAAGGTCGATTTACCGGCGTTTGGCAGACCCAGCATACCCACGTCTGCCAGCAACATCAGTTCCAGCTGCAGGTCGCGCTTCTCGCCCGGCGTGCCCATGGTTTTCTGACGCGGCGTACGGTTCACGGACGATTTGAAGCGGGTGTTGCCCAGACCGTGCCAGCCACCCTTCGCCACCATCAGCTTCTGCTCATGGCGCGTCATGTCGCCCAGCGTTTCGCCCGTGCCCTGATCGATCACGCGCGTACCCACCGGCACTTTAACAATGATGTCTTTACCGCGTTTACCGGTACAGTCACGGCTCTGGCCATTCTGGCCACGTTCGGCGCGGAAAGATTTTTCGAAACGATAATCGATCAGGGTGTTGAGGTTTTCATCCGCCAGCAGGTAAACATCGCCGCCGTCACCGCCGTCCCCTCCGTCCGGTCCCCCTTTCGGAATGTACTTCTCGCGGCGGAAGCTGACGCAACCGTTGCCACCATCACCCGCGACCACCAGGATCGTCGCTTCATCAACAAACTTCATTTTTTATCTCCGTCACACTGTCGTTTGCGCCACGCTGCGGGCGACAAACGGGTCCGCCAGGGTCTTCTGCGCTGACCGGCGGCGGATAAAACAGGATTGGCAAAGCCATGTGTACATAAAGTGTACAGCAAACTGAGGCGCAAGGTCAGCGTGATTGCCGTAACCTGCGGCAGAATGTAAAAAGCCCCGCAAAGCTGCGGGGCCTTCCATTCGTGTGTTCAGACGTTAATCGTCTGCGGCACAACAACCTTACTCAGCAACGATGCTGATGTATTTACGGTTGTTAGGACCTTTAACTTCGAATTTAACTTTGCCGTCTGCGGTAGCAAACAGAGTGTGGTCACGACCACAACCTACGTTGTTACCGGCGTGGAATTTGGTACCACGCTGACGAACGATGATGCTACCTGCCAGAACAGATTCACCACCGAAACGCTTAACACCCAGACGTTTTGCATTGGAGTCGCGACCGTTACGAGTCGAGCCACCAGCCTTTTTATGTGCCATTTGTCAGATCTCCTCTTACGCGCTGATCACAGTGATTTTCACATCAGTGAACCACTGACGGTGACCAGCTTGCTTACGGTAGTGTTTACGACGACGAAACTTAACGATTTTAATTTTCTCGCCACGACCGTGAGCAACAACTTCTGCCTTGATCACACCGCCTGAAACCAGTGGCGCGCCGATTTTCACGTCTTCGCCATTTGCAATCATCAGAACCTGGTCGAACTCGATGGTTTCACCGGTTGCGATGTCCAGCTTTTCCAGGCGAACGGTCTGACCTTCGCTTACTCGGTGTTGTTTACCACCACTTTGGAAAACCGCGTACATATAAAACTCCGCTTCTGCGCATGCCTTTCTGTTCATCAGGCGGCGCGATAAATATTCACAATAGGGCGCGAATTCTACGCAAAACTCCAGCAGAAGACAAGTGCACTTTGCACTCTCTTGCAGAAAAAAAGCGCAGGACGAATGCAAACGTTTCTCAACCCGATTTTTCAAGTACAATCAGTAACAGATTACCTGAACTCACGCTGGGTAAAAGCGCTTACCATGCAGAAAACGAGTCAAAGCTGAACAGACGAATGAACTTAGAACAGATTAACGAATTAACCGCGCAGGACATGGCGGCCGTCAACCAGACCATCCTCGACCAGCTGAATTCAGATGTCTCACTGATTAACCAGTTGGGCTATTACATCATCAGCGGGGGAGGCAAACGCATCCGTCCGATGATCGCGGTGCTGTCAGCACGCGCGCTGAATTATCAGGGATCGCTGCATGTGACCAATGCGGCGCTGATCGAATTTATCCACACGGCGACGCTGCTGCACGATGATGTGGTGGATGAATCCGATATGCGCCGTGGCAAAGCCACCGCTAACGCCGCGTTCGGCAATGCGGCGAGCGTGCTGGTCGGGGATTTTATCTATACCCGCGCCTTCCAGATGATGACCAGCATGGGATCGCTGAAGATCCTCGCACTGATGTCCGAAGCGGTGAACGTGATCGCCGAAGGGGAAGTGCTGCAGCTGATGAACTGCAACGATCCGGATATCACCGAAGAGAGCTACATGCGGGTGATCTACAGCAAAACCGCCCGCCTGTTTGAAGCCGCTTCGCAGGCTTCGGCGATCCTCGCGGAGGCCACGCCGGCGCAGGAGAAAGCGCTGCAGGATTATGGCCGCTATCTCGGTACGGCGTTTCAGCTGATCGACGATCTGCTGGATTACAGCGCCGACGGCGAGACGCTGGGCAAAAATACCGGTGACGATCTGAGCGAAGGTAAGCCGACGCTGCCATTGCTGCACGCCATGCACAACGGCACGCCAGAGCAGGCGCAGATGATCCGCAAGGCGATCGAGGAAGGTAATGGCCGTCATCTGCTGGAGCCGGTGCTGGCGGCAATGCAGCAAACCGGTTCGCTGGAATGGACGCGCAAACGCGCCGAAGAAGAGGCGGATAAAGCCATCGCCGCGCTACAGGCACTGCCAGAAACGCCGTGGCGCAGCGCGCTGGAAGCGCTGGCGCACATGTCGGTGCAGCGCGATTTCTGACCTGCTACGGGGCCGTTCGGCCCCGTTTTTATTTCTCCCCCTGCTCTGCCGGTCTGATTACATTCCCTTGCAGCATTTTTGCGAAAAACTGCGCAGTTTCGTGCACAGGAAAAACAATTACTGGAAACATATGGAAATTATTTGCTATAAAAATCCGGATTTTTCCAGTTATCTCTGCGCAGGAGAGCCACAGCGCTGCAGAGATGGAGCACTAACACGGACACGGAGAAGAGAGTTATGCATGCAAGGAGAGAAGACTGGCATCCGGCAGATATCATTGCGGCCCTGCGCAAGCGCGGTACGTCACTGGCCGCCCTGTCACGTCAATCTGGCCTCAGTTCATCGACGCTGGCCAACGCGCTGTCACGCCCCTGGCCTAAAGGTGAATGGCTGATCGCCACGGCGCTGAAGGTCCATCCTTCCGAGATCTGGCCCAGCCGCTATTTTGATCCGGTCACACAGCGTCTGCTGGATCGTAAAAAACGCATTCGATCGCCCCAGGATCTGAAAAAGATCGTCTCACGCGGGTAAAGCAAAAAAAAACCAGCCACGCTGTCGTGACTGGTTTTCATGCCTGGCAATCAGGACAAAGGATTACTCGCCGCTGACGCGCTCGATGTTGGCGCCTAACGCTTTCAGCTTGTCTTCAATGTGCTCGTAGCCACGATCGATGTGGTAGATACGATCCACCAGCGTCGCACCTTCTGCAATGCAGCCTGCCAGTACCAGACTGGCTGACGCACGCAGATCGGTCGCCATCACCTGCGCGCCGGACAAGGTTTCAACACCGTGACAGATAGCGGTGTTGCTTTCGATTTCGGCGTGCGCACCCATACGAATCAGCTCCGGGATGTGCATGAAGCGGTTTTCGAAGATGGTCTCGGTAATCACGCCGGTGCCTTCAGCCACCAGGTTGAGCAGCGTAAACTGCGCCTGCATGTCGGTCGGGAAACCCGGGTGCGGTGCGGTACGGATGTTAACCGCTTTCGGACGCTTGCCGTGCATATCCAGGCTCACCCAGTCTTCGCCGACTTCAATCTCCGCACCCGCGTCACGCAGTTTCGCCAGCACGGCGTCCAGCGTGTCTGGCTGCGCATTGCGGCACACCACTTTGCCGCGCGAGATAGCGCCGGCCACGAGGAAGGTGCCGGTTTCGATACGGTCCGGCAGCACGCGATAGACGCCGCCGCCGAGGCGCTCAACGCCCTCGATGGTGATTTTGTCGGTGCCGGCGCCGCTGATTTTCGCGCCCAGCGTGTTAAGGAAGTTTGCCGTGTCGACAATCTCCGGTTCACGCGCCGCGTTTTCAATGATGGTGGTGCCCGTCGCCAGCGTTGCGGCGCTCATAATGGTCACGGTCGCGCCCACGCTGACCTTATCCATCACAATGTGCGCGCCCTTCAGGCGGCCATCCACAGAGGCTTTAACATAGCCCTCTTCCAGTTTGATCTCGGCACCCAGCTGCTCCAGGCCGGTAATGTGCAGATCGACCGGACGCGCACCAATCGCACAGCCGCCCGGCAGAGAAACCTGGCCCTGGCCAAAACGCGCCACCAGCGGCCCCAGCGCCCAGATGGAGGCACGCATGGTTTTCACCAGATCGTACGGCGCACTGAAGACATTAACTTCGCGCGCATCAACGTGGACCGAACCATTGCGTTCCACGCGCGCACCGAGCAGGCTCAGCAGCTTCATGGTGGTATCGATGTCACGCAGCTTCGGCACGTTCTGAATCTCTACCGGCTCTTCAGCCAGCAGCGCAGCAAACAGAATCGGCAGCGCAGCATTCTTCGCCCCGGAAATGGTCACTTCACCGCTTAAACGGGTGGGGCCTTGCACACGAAATTTGTCCATTAACACGGCTCTCAATTATCTATCAACAAAACAGCCAGAGTGGCGCTTAGAAACCGTTGAGTTTACGGTCGCGCGCCCACTCGGCTGGGGTATAAGTCTTGATGGACACCGCATGAATACGGTTATCCGC
>NZ_SDFT01000190.1:0-5550 GCF_004916815.1 Pantoea sp. R102 | reverse complement strand
CTCCCTCTCCCGGTGGGAGAGGGCCGGGGTGAGGGCATCAGCGTACACATTCCCATCCCGTGCCAGCAGAAACCTGGTCACACGCACCAAATCAGTGCGCCGCCGCCGCATCGCTCAACCCCAGCGCCTGCATAAACAGCCGGATGATCGGATTTATTTTCCGGCCTTTCTTCATCACCAGACAAAATGCGGTTTCGCGCCGCAGCGTGTCATCGCCCAGCTCACACAATTGTCCGCGGGCAATAAACGGAGCGGCATAATGTTCCGGTAAATACCCAATAAAGTGACCGGTTAAAATCAGCATGGCCACCGATTCCACCTGCACCGCCTGCACACCGCTCTCCTGCACCGGAATCAGGCGGCGTTCATCGCGTGGGGTAACATATAAATGATTAATAATTTTCTGCTGACGTAATACATCCACCGAAATATTTTTATCGCAAGATCCGCAATAGAGAGGATGTGACGCAGCGCAATATAATTTTGCGTATTCTTTATAAAGTTCGAAGTAATCAAACTCATTTTTCATTTCATACACGGGCGCAATGCCGCAATGAAAACGCCCTTCGCTTATGCCGCGTTCAATATCATCCAGCTGTGCGGTCTGCAGACGAATCTGCACCTTTGGCGCTTTCTGGTGCAACTGTTGCACCGCACTGGTGACCGGCGAGTGTGGATCGCTAATGGTGTTATCCACCACGCAAATCGCGATGTCGCCCAGCAGCTCGTTGCGACTATTGTGCAGCCGCTCGCGAAACAGGTTGAGCGACACGAACAGCTCCAGCGTGGCCTGATAAACATTGATGCCGTACTGCGTCAGCTCAAAACCTTCACGGCCGCGGCTGCACAGCGTCATGCCCAGCCGAATCTCCAGGTCAGAAACCTGTTTACTGATCGCCGCCAGGCCAATATTTAATTCGTGACTGGCGGCGGTTAATCCTCCGGCTTCCACCACGCATTTAAATACCCGCAGCAATTTTAAGTCGATATTACTCAGCGCCAGAACCGCATTATCGCCGCGATTATTCGCATTGTTTCCAGACTGGGAAACTTTACTTTCCATTTTTGCTATTCAACTCCGGAATAATTGCGGTGAAAGTACAGTGAATCTGAAATACCACCTATTTGCCAGCGTGGCAATAAAATAAGTTTTTATTATCGCTGCCGGCTGAATCCAAACTTTTTCATATTGCTGCGGCTGATTTGTGAGGGAAATAGCATGTCTGAGAATGCCGAACTGTTATGGGGCGCACGTTTTAAAGCGGCTCCGGCAGCCAGTTTAACCGCGCTGTCGCGTAGCCCGGATTATTACTTTGCGCTGGCGCCGTACGACCTCGCCGGTTGCCGCGCCCATGCGCGCGAGCTGGCGCGTGCCGGGCTATTGAGTGCTGACGAGCTGGATACCATGCTGGCGGCGATTGACGCGCTGGACGCCGATTATCGCGCTGGCCAGCTGCAGCCGATTGCCGCCGATGAAGACGTGCATACCTTCATCGAACGCGCGCTGACAGAACGCCTCGGCGCGCTGGGCGGCAAGCTGCGTGCCGGCCGTTCACGCAACGATCAGACCGTCAACGATCTGCGTCTCTACCTGCGGGATAACGGCCGCAAGCTGGTGAGCGCGCTGTTGCAGTTGCAGCAGGCGCTGGTGACGCAGGCCGCGCAACACACCGACAGCGTCGCGCCCGGCTTCACCCATCTGCAGCAGGCGCAGCCGATTGTGTTTGGCCATCAGCTGCTGGCGCATGCCCAATCCTTCGCGCGTGACATTGAGCGTATGCAGGACTGGGATCGCCGCAGCGCGCGCTGTCCGCTGGGCGCAGCGGCGATGGCCGGTTCGGCGATTGCGCGTCAGCCACAGCTGGCCGCTGCCGATCTCGCTTATCTGGCACCGTGCGAAAACTCGATCGATGCAGTCGCCAGCCGCGACTACGCCGCGGAATTCCTGTTCGTCACCAGCATGATCGGCATCAACCTGTCCCGGCTGTGTGAAGAGGTGTGCCTGTGGGCGTCACGGCAGTTCCGCTGGGTGGAGCTGCACGACAGTTACGCCACCGGCAGCTCGATCATGCCGCAGAAGAAAAATCCGGACATTGCCGAGCTGACGCGCGGCCGCAGCGGCCGGCTGGTCGGTAACCTGATGGCGCTGCTGACCACCATGAAAGCCATGCCGCTCTCTTACAACCGCGATCTCAGCGACGACAAACGTAATGTGATTGATGCGGTCAACACGCTGCTGATGGTGCTGCCTGCCATGGCCGGCATGATGGCGACACTGAAATTCAATACTGAGGTGATGCGCGAGCAGGCGCCGGATGGCTTTACGCTGGCGACCGAAGTGGCCGACTGGCTGGCAATGCGCGGCGTGCCATTCCGCGAGGCGCACGAGATTACCGGCCAGCTGGTGCAGCTGTGTGAACGCGAAAACTGCGGCCTGGCCGATCTCAGCGATGCGCAGCTGCACGGCGTCGATGCACGTCTCACGCCCGAGGTGCGTCAGGCGTTAACCCTGGAAGCGGCGCTGGCAGCCCGCAGCGGCTACGGCGGCACCGCGCCGGCACGGGTGCGCGAGCAGCTGGCCCGTCTGCAAACCCTGATGCAGGACCAGCAGCGCTGGGCCGATGACTACGCCGGACCGCGCGCCTGAGGAGAGCCTATGTCACACACCACACCGGTTGAACCATCGGTCAACAATGGCCGCGTCCAGCCACATTACGATCTCGATCGCTATCAGGTGGTGCCGCGCCGCTATTATGGCCGCATCACCGCATCGGCAGTGATCCTCGTGCTGCTGGCGCTGCTGGTTAACGCCTTTGCGCACGGCAATATTGAGTGGTCGTTCGTCGGCCAGTTCTTCACCGCGCAGGCGATCCTTAACGGCGTGGTTAACACGCTGATTATGTCGGTGCTGGCGATGGCGCTGGGCATCCTGTTTGGCGTCATCACCGCCATCATGTACATGTCGCCCAATCCGGTGCTGCACTATATCGCGGTGGGCTATGCGTGGATCTTTCGCGGCACGCCGCTGATTCTGCAACTGCTGCTGTGGTTCAACCTGGCGCTGGTGTTTCCCACCATCAGCATTCCCGGTCTGTTCAGCGTGCAAACCGTCACGGTGATGACGCCGTTTCTCGCCGCGCTGCTCGGCCTGAGCATCAATCAGGGCGCGTACACCTCAGAAGTGGTGCGCGCCGGGCTGTTATCGGTGGATACCGGTCAGTATGAAGCCGCCAAAGCCATCGGCATGCCACGTTTGCAGGCGCTGCAGCGCATCATTCTGCCGCAGGCGATGCGGGTGATTCTGCCGCCGGTCGGCAATGAGTTCATCAGCATGATCAAAACCACCAGTCTGGCCAGCATGATTCAGTACTCCGAGCTGCTGTACAACGCGCAAACCATCTACTTCGCCAACGCGCGCGTGATGGAGCTGCTGTTTGTGGCGGGCATCTGGTACCTGATTATCGTGACGCTGCTGTCGTTCGGGCAGAGCCAGCTGGAACGCTACTTCTCACGCGGCCATCGTCGTCGCCAGTAACCGGGAGTGAGAGATGAGAAACATCGTGCGCGCCGTCAAGGTGAACAAATATTTCGATCAGTTCCACGCGCTGAAGGACGTCAGCCTGGAAGTGAACTACGGCGAGGTGATGTGCATTCTCGGCCCGTCGGGTTCCGGTAAGAGCACCTTTCTGCGCTGTATCAACCAGCTGGAGAAAGTGGATCAGGGCGGTATCTGGGTCGACAACGAACTGGCGGGTTATCGCATTGCCGGCAACAAGCTGCACCCGCTGAGTGACAAACAGATTGCGCGCCAGCGGCTGCAGACCGGCATGGTATTTCAGCGCTTCAACCTGTTTCCGCACAAGACCGCGCTGGAGAACATCATTGAGGGGCCGTGTCGCGTGCTGCTGCGCCCGAAACGCGAGGCCAGCGAAGAGGCGATGGCGCTGCTGGATCGCGTCGGACTGGCGCACAAAGCGCACGACTATCCGCAGTCGCTCTCCGGCGGTCAGCAGCAGCGCGTGGCGATTGCCCGCGCGCTGGCGATGAAACCCAAACTGATGCTGTTTGATGAACCGACCTCGGCGCTCGATCCGGAGATGGTCGGTGAAGTGCTGGCGGTGATGCGCCAGCTGGCAAAAGAAGGCACCACCATGCTGGTGGTGACCCACGAAATGGGCTTTGCGCGTGAGGTCGCCAACCAGGTGGTGTTTATGGATGAGGGACGCATTATTGAGCAGGGCGCACCGGAAGAGATTCTGCTGAACCCGCAAAACCCACGGATGAAAAACTTTATCAACGCGATTCTTCTTTAACGTGACCGGGGTGAATAGATGAAAAAATTGTTATTGAGTGCCATCAGTGCCGCGCTGCTGCTGCAATCCTCTGCCTGGGCGGAGATTGCCGTACCGGCCAGTATCAAAGAGAAAGGGCTGACCGTCGCCATCATGCCGAACTACCCGCCGATGGATTTTAAAGATCCGGCCACCAATCAGCTGAGCGGCGTCGATTATGAGCTGGGCCAGGCAATTGGCGAGAAGCTCGGCGTGAAGGTTAACTGGCAGGAGATCGCGTTTGAACAGATGGTCAACGCGGTGGTGACCAAACGCGTCGATCTGGTGATGTCCGGCATGACCGACACCAAAGAGCGGCAGAAGGTGGTTAACTTTATCGACTACTTCAAAACCGGTCCGCAGTTTTACACACTGGCGGCGCGCAGCGACATCAACAGCGCCACCGATCTGTGCGGCAAAAAAGTAGGCACCAGCCGCCGCACCACCTTCCCGCAGGAGATTGCTACCTGGTCAAAAGCGCACTGCGAAGCGGTCGGTAAACCCGCGATTATCGTGGTGGGCGCGGAAGGCACCGCCGATGCGCGCACGCAGCTGCGTCAGCGTCGTCTGGATGGCGCGGTGCAGGGCAGTGAAACCCTGCCGTACATCATGAACCTGGAAAAAGGCACCTTTAAGCCGCTGGATAAAGCCTTCTCCTTCCAGTACACCGGCATGGCGCTGGGTAAAGATGCCGGTGAGCTGACCACGGCGATTCAGGCAGCCATTAATGCCATGATTGCCGATGGCAGCTACCAGAAAATCCTCAGCAAATGGGGCCTGAGCGACAACGGCATTGCCGAAGCCACGGTGAATCAGGGCTAAGGAGCGGGCGTATGCTACAACCGGGCGCAGTGCGCTGGCCGCAGGGCAAGCGTGGCTGTATGGCGCTGGCGTTTGATCTTGATGGTCCCACTGGCGATGCCATGCTCAATGGCAGCCTGTGGTCAACACCAGAGTATTTCACCTTTGGCGCCTACGGGCCGTTTCGCGCGCTCGGTCGGCTGCTGGATCTGCTGCGCGCCTTCCAACTGCCGGCCACGTTTTTTGTGCCGGCGTGGGTGGTGGAGCAGTGGCCGCGGCAGTGCCAGGCGATTATCGAACAGGGCCACGAAGTGGCCTATCACGGTTATCGCCACGAATCGTTCTGGGCGATTACGCCAGATGAACAGCGCGCCGTGATGGCGCGCTCTGCCGCCATCTTTCAGCAACATCTTGGTAT
>NZ_SDFT01000018.1:0-44005 GCF_004916815.1 Pantoea sp. R102 | reverse complement strand
GGCGGCAGCAGCACCAGCGAATGGTTACGCGAAATCTGACCATTCACTTTAGCCTCGCTGGCCGGCAGCGGGCGCACGCCGCAGAAGGTATAAACCACCGCGGATGCTGGAACCACGATGTCAGGAAATACAAAGCGCAGCGACTCAAGAATGTAAGCCTGCTCTTCGGCTTCGCACACCACGCCCTCAGGGTCATCAACGCGGATATCGGTGGAGCCCACCAGCACTTTGCCGAACCAGGGAAACATAATGCACACCCGGCCTTCCTGATTTTCGAAATAGACCATTTCACCGTCCAGCATCTGTAACAGCTGGGGATGATCGAGGATCAGATGCGACCCTTTGGTGCCGCCTATCAGTCTGGTCGGCTGCGAATGCACGGCCAGCTGCTGATTCAGCTGGTCGATCCACGCGCCGCCGGCATTCACCAGCACGTGCGGCTGCAGGCTAAAGCGCTTACCGCTCAGCGTATCTTCCAGCAGCACCGTCTCGTCGCTGGCGCTGACCACCCGCAGATAATTGAGCGCCAGCGCCTCCGGGCAGGCGCGTTCCGCATCTTCAATCAGCTCAAACCCGAGTCGCTCCGGCGCGCTGATCCACGCATCGTAGTAGCTGGCGCTGTATTTCACCCAGGGCGCGAAGCCAGGCCAGCGATCGCGCGTGGCGGCTTCGTTACGCAGCTGGTGGCGCGGCATAGCGCCGTACTGTCGCGTGTAGAGGTCGTACAGGCTCAGACCGGTTTTGATCAGCAGCGCGCCGCGCCGGGTGGGCTTATCACTCAGGCGCAGGAAACGTCGCGTGGCGTTAACCAGTCCACCGCCGAGATTATCGATCGGTACGGTGGTGCGCAGCGGAAACACATAGTGCGCGGCGTTTTTCAGCAGGCGATCGCGCTCCATCACCGACTCCTTCACCAGGCCAAACTCGCCGGTCTCCAGATAGCGCAGGCCGCCGTGGATCATGCGCGACAGCGCGCCGCTGGCCGCCTGGCACCAGTCACCTTTCTCCACCAGCACCGCAGGAATGCCCTGTAATGCCAGCTCACGAAAAGTACTGATGCCGTTGATGCCGCCGCCGACGATCAGCACCGGCAGCGAACTGCGCGCGCGCAGGCGGCTAAGCCGTTGTTCGCGGGTCAAAACCTGTTCCATTGTCAGCTCCTTGCGATGAACGCTTACTTGTCAAAGGTATAGGAGCGGGCGCAGCAAACGGCAAATCAGGTCATACAGGATGTGATTTTGTTCACTACCAATGAGAATTGTCGGGAAGCCTGGCAGGGGTAACGATATACTGCCGGTCAGACATCATGGTTAACCTGCAGGAAAAGGAATTTTCATGTTTTCATGGGCTCGATTAAGCGCACTCGCGCTGCTGGTCAGCGGCAGTGCGCTGGCAACGACATCACCAGACAGCATCATCAAACCGCTGATGCAGCAGTATCAGATCCCCGGTATGGCGGTGGCGATTCTGCACGACGGCAAAACCGAATTTTATAACTACGGCGTGGCATCGAAAGAGAGCGGACAGCCGATCAACGAGCAGACGCTGTTTGAAATTGGCTCGCTGAGTAAAACGTTTACCGCCACCTTAGCCAGCTATGCGGCGCAGCAGAACAAACTGAAATTCAGCGACGCGGCCAGCCAGTGGCTGCCGGAACTGAAAGGCAGCGCTTTTGATCGCGTCTCGCTGCTGAATCTGGCGACGCACACCAGCGGCACGCCGCTGTTCGTACCGGATGACGTGACCAATACCCGCGAGCTGATGCGCTGGTACAAACAGTGGCAGCCAGAGGCCCAGCCGGGCACGGTGCGGGTTTATTCCAACCTCGGTATCGGTATGCTCGGCATGATTGCGGCTAAAAGTCTGCATCAGCCGTTCATCAGCGCGATGGAAAAGCAGCTGCTGCCGGCGATGGGCATGACGCACAGCTATGTGCAGGTACCTGCATCACAGATGGGGCGCTACGCCCAGGGTTATAACAAGCAGGATCGCCCGGTGCGGGTCACGCCAGGCCCGCTGGATGCGGAATCCTATGGCCTGAAATCCACCTCTGCCGATCTGATTCGCTGGCTGGCCATTCAGCTGCAGCAGCAGCCAGTCGCGCCCGCATGGCAACAGGCGGTGGCCGCGACGCATCAGGGCTATTACCACACCGAGGCCGCTTTTACTCAGGCGATGATGTGGGAATATTACCCGCTGCCGGTGACCACGCAGCAGCTGGTGGACGGCAACAGCGGCGCGCGCATCATGAAGGGCATGAAAGCCACGCGGATTACGCCGCCGCAGGCTGCGCCGCAGCAGGCGTGGTACAACAAAACCGGCTCCACCAACGGATTCGCCACCTACGCGGTCTTTATTCCGTCGCAGCGGGTTGCGCTGATTATGCTGGCAAATAAGTGGTTCCCGAATGACGATCGGGTGGTGGCTGCGGAAAAAATCATCAGCAACATCGGGAAGGGCGAATGATCACCATCAGAGCGCTGCGCGCAGAAGACTTTATGCCGTGGCTGGCGCTGTGGCAGGGCTATCAGCGCTTTTATCAGACTACCATTGACGATAACACCACCGGCGAGAGCTTTCGCCGCTTGCTGTCCCGCGCGGAACCCATGCACTGTCTGGTGGCCGAGCAGGACGGCGCGATGGTCGGGCTGGTGCATTTTCTTACCCATCGCTCAACCTGGACTCAGGGCGACTACTGCTATTTGCAGGACCTCTACGTCAGCGAAGCCGCGCGCGGTCTGGGTGCCAGCAAGGCGCTGATTCTGGCGGTCTATGAACAGGCGGAGAAACTCGGCTGTTCGCGCGTTTACTGGCTGACGCAGGCGTCTAATAGCCACGCCCGGGCGCTGTACGATCGGCTGGCGCAACAAACCGACTTTGTGCAGTACCGTCATTTATTCGATCAGCCATAATTTTCCCGGGCTGTCATGGAGGACGGCCCCCGCGTGCCGGATCAAGGCGCGCTTGCGTTATTCATCCCATCGTGTCGCTCCCTGGATACTTTCAAACGAAAACCCCACAGATAAATAACTGTGATCATGTTCGCTATTTTCTGCCTGCGTGCTGTCTTTTTGTTCGCTCGATGTTATGAATGAATATGTGATGTGTTTCGAATGAAACTAAAGCGTAAACAGACGGAGTGCGAGATGAACACCACTTTTACCTCAGAACAACAACCCAACGATTTTAAACAGCATGTGCGCCTGATGAAGCAGGCGCTCAGAGCACAGATTGGCGATGTCGAAGGCCTGTTTGAGCAGGTCAGAAGTAAGATTGTCAGTGAAATCGCAGCCGCGCGCGCCGAAGAGAAGCAGCACGGAACGGCGTGGCCGCAGGTCAGCTTCGCGGATCTGGCCGCCGGTCGCATCAGCGAACAGACCAAAGATCATATCCGCCGCCGCGGCTGCGTGGTGGTGAAGCAAACCTTTAGCCGCGAGCAGGCGCTGGCGTGGGATGCTGACATGCTCAACTACCTCGACGACAATGATTTTGACCGCGTCTATCAGGGGCCGGGTGACAACTTCTTTGGCAACCTCGACGCCTCGCGGCCGGAGATCTACCCCATTTACTGGAGCGATGCGCAGATGTCAGCCCGCCAGAGCGAGGCCATGGCGCAAACCCAGGCGTTCCTCAATCGCCTGTGGAAATTCGAATCCGCCGGTACGCGCTGGTTTGATCCGGACGTGAGCATCATCTATCCGGATCGCATCCGGCGCCGGCTGCCGGGTACCACCTCAAAAGGGCTGGGCGCGCACACCGATTCCGGCGCGCTGGAGCGCTGGCTGTTGCCGGCCTATCAGCAGGTGTTCAGCAAGATCTTTTCTAACCAGTTCGATCAGTACGATCCGTGGGATGCGGCGCACCGCACGGCCGTGCAGGAGTATCAGTCTGGCACCACCACCAAATGTTCGGTGTTCCGCACTTTCCAGGGCTGGACCGCACTCTCTGATATGCAGCCCGGTCAGGGACTGCTGCACGTGGTGCCGGTGCCGGAAGCCATGGCTTATCTGCTGCTGCGTCCGTTACTGAAGGATGTGCCGGAAGAGGAACTGTGCGGCGTGGCGCCGGGCAAAGTGCTGCCGGTATCGGAGCGCTGGCATCCGGAATTAATTGCCGGCCTGTGTTCGATCCCGGCGCTGCAGGCGGGCGATTCGGTGTGGTGGCACTGCGATGTGATTCATGCGGTGGCACCGGTAGAAAATCAGCAGGGCTGGGGCAACGTGATGTACATTCCTGCCGCGCCGATGTGCGATAAAAACGCCGACTATGCGCAGCAGGTGGCGCAGGCGCTGGCGACCGGTGTCTCGCCGGGCGATTTCCCCAAAGAGGATTACGAAGCCAGCTGGCGCGGCCGTTTTACGCCGCAGGATCTGAATGAAAACGGCCGGCGCAGTCTGGGATTAGCGTGATTTCTGCTAAGCTGGGCAAAAACTTTTTTACAGCAGGCTCTATGAACGCACGTCATCAGCACATTATTCAACTGGTCAGCGAGCGCGGCAGCGTCAGCGTCAATGAACTGGCGCAAACCACCGGCGTTTCGGAGGTGACGGTGCGTCAGGATTTGAACCTGCTGGAGAAGGGCGGCTTTCTGCGCCGCGTGCACGGTTCCGCCGTGGTACCGGAAAGTGATGACGTAGGCGCGCGCATGCAAACCCGCTTTGCGGTGAAAAAACGCCTGGCGGAGTACGCCGCCGGGCTGGTTAACCCCGGCGAAACGGTGTTTATTGAAGGCGGCAGCACCAATGCGCTGCTGGCGCGAGAGCTCAGCCATCGGCAGGACATCACCATCATCACCGTCAGCCATTACATCGCCGGACTGCTGCGTGAGCAGGGCGGCGATGTGATTATCCTCGGCGGGCTGTTTCAGAAAAGCAGTGAGTCGGTAGTCGGGCCGTTAACGCGGCTGTGCATTCAGCACCTCAACTTCCATAAGGCGTTTATTGGCATTGACGGCTGGGATGAGGCGACCGGTTTCACCAGCCGCGACATGCTGCGCTGCGATGTGGTGAACGCCATCATGGAAAAACCGACGCACACCGTCGCGCTCACCGACTCCTCCAAATTTGGTCAGATTCATCCCTATGCGCTGGCGCCGCTACAGCCGTTTAAGCAGGTGATCACCGACGCGGAACTCGCCGCAGGCTGGCAGCAGCAGCTGCGTGCGCAGTCGCTGCAGCTCAGTCTGGTTTAACCTGATTCATGCGCTGAGTAGCGCCTGCGCGGTCAGCTCGTCGGTGATCAAACCGGTGACGAGTCCGCTGGCCAGCACCGCGCGGATCGCCGCCACTTTGCTCGGTCCGCCGGTCAGCGCCACGATCTCTGCGCGCTGCGCCAGATCCAGCGGCACCGACAGCGTGCGTGCCGTCAGCGAGTTGTGAATCATCTGCCCGTCGGCAGCGAAAAAGTGCCCCAGCAGTTCGCCCACCGCACCGGCTTCCGACAGGGCGCGGATCTCGGCTGCATCGATCATCCCGGCTTCCACCAGCTGGGCGGCTGGTTCCACGGTGCCAATGCCCACCAGCTTCACTTCACTGTGCGCGGCCATGCTAAATACTTCGCTGACACCACGCTGCGCCAGCAGCACATCGCGATCCTCTTCGGTGTTGGCAAAAAACGGTACCGGCATCATGTAGGCCTGCGCACCGGTTTTTTCGGCGATGCGATGCATCACGTCATGCGGATTGAGCGCGTAGTTGCGCGTCAGACAGCCGAGCAGGGAGACAAAGCGCAGGTGCGGCGCGTCGATACGTGCCAGCTGGTGAATCGCTGCCGACAGCGTCCGGCCATGGCCGAGACCCAGCGTGATTGCCGGCGTGGAGGCCAGCAGATTACGCAAATAGTCGGCACCGGCCATGCCCAGCGCGCGCACCGGCAGGCCTTCTTCACCGAGATCGGGTGCCACCTGACAAAAGTTCAGGCCGTAGCGGCTGCGCAACTGCTCTTCCAGCGTCACGCAGGCGACAATCGCGCCGTCGATGGTGACTTTCACCGCGCCTTCGGCCACCATGCGCGCAATCAGCCGATGGGTTTTCACCGACGGCAGGCCGAGCCGTTTGGCCACTTCAGCCTGCGTCAGGCCGCCGACATAGTGCAGCCAGGCCGCGCGCAGGGCAAGGGAGTCATCGCGTTCAGCGGAAGTCGGTGCGGATTTCATCGGATTGTCCCTGTCAGGTTGAGGGATGCTGCGGGCTGACGAAAGCCCTCAGCACGGCATGCTCACGCGAGATGCAAATCCTGCACCCCGGTATCAATATGGTCGGCCCAGAACGCCACGCTTTCGGCAATCTCCGCCACCACATTGCTGTCGGTGGGTTCGCGCTCTTTGAAGCTTAGCTCGAGGCAAATCTCGTTATCCTGCGCGCCGCCGCGCGCCAGCGCCTCGAGCAGCGGCTGCGGCTGAATGCGACCGCCGGCATTGTACTGCAATGTAAAGGGCCTGTGCCCGCCTTTATCCATCATGCTCTGCTTTATATGGATGATGGGCGAAACGCGCGGCACCGCTTCAGCCCACGCGTAAGGATCGTAGTCACGCGGATCGTCAGAGGTGACATCGCCATGATCGATATCCGCCATCATCCACATTGGCAGGGCAAACTGTGCCGCGCTCAGCCGCTGTTGCAGCGCCATACAGGCGGGAATGGTTTCGCCAAATTCGCGTCCGACGCTCATCGGTTCCCAGAACAGGTAACGCAGACCGGCCGCTTTGGCGTGTTCCGCCACTTCCGCCCAGCAGTCAATGGCGATGGCAATCAGCGCTTCACGCCGCGCTGCATCGTTAAAATCCCGCTGGGTGAAGATGGCAAACTGCGAGCCCACCGCGACGCCGCCCAGTTCCGCGGTGATGTCGGCAAAGGTCTTGAACCAGTCAATGTAGTAGCGACGTACCGCCGCATCCGGATGACCAAAATGGTTGAGGCGGCCATACGGCCCGGTCATGCCGGAGGTGACGCGCACGCCGGTGGCACGCAGCGCCTGCTGCATGCGGCGCGTCATGTGGGTGAGGGTGGCAGCGGGCCAGCCGGGATTGATAAATTCATGCGTCAGCTGCAGATCGCGGATGCGGATCTGCTGCGCCACGGTGTGAATTAAATCGCCGGGATCGGCGAAGCGGTTCACCAGCGGATTGGTATTCAGCGAAAGCGTTAATGGCATGCGGCACCTCTCAGCCAGCGTGGGCGCGCAGCGGCGCGGCAGGGTGGAAAGTCTGTTCGAACCACTGGCTGAACGCGGTGCGCTGTGCAGCGCTGAGGTGCAGCTGATGTTTGGTGCGACGCCAGAGAATGTCTTCCGGCTGCTGCGCCCATTCGTACTGCACCAGATAACGCACCTCGGCCTCGTACAGCTGGCCGCCAAAATGCTCACCGAGATCGCTCAGCGAACTGGCGGTGCCCAGCAGCGTGCTCATACGCGCACCGTACAGTCGCGCATAGTGCTTGCGCAGCGGCTGCGGCAGCCACGGCCAGCGCGTTTTGATCTCCTCCAGGAAGCTGTCAAAATCGGCATTGGCGATCTCGCCGCCCGGCAGCGTGGCGCTGCGCGTCCAGTCCGCGCCCATGTTGGGGAAAAACGGCGCCAGCTGCTGCAGCGCATGCTCGGCCAGCTTGCGGAACGTGGTAATTTTGCCGCCGAACACGTGCAGCAGCGGGGCATCCTGTTGATTATCGAGGTCGAACACATAATCCCGCGTCACCGCCGAGGGATTGCCTTTACCGTCGTCAAACAGCGGCCGTACGCCGGAGAAGCGGGTAATCACATCGCTGGCGCGCAGCTTAACCTTGAAGTAGCGATTCACCACGTCGATCAGGTACTGCTGCTCACTATCATCCGCACTGACATCTTCCGCTTTGCCCTGCCAGGGAATGTCGGTGGTGCCGATTAACGCTTTATCACCCTCATAAGGATTGATAAAAATCACCCGCTTGTCGGTGTTTTGCACCAGATAGGCCTGCTGGCCCTCCCAGAATTTCGGCACGATGAGGTGCGAGCCTTTCACCAGCCGCACGCTGCGCTGGCTTTGCGTGTGGCTAACCTGATTGACGATATCCAGCACCCACGGCCCGGCGGCATTCACCAGCGCACGGGCGAACACCGTGCGCTGCGCGCCGCTGGCCTGATCCTGCAGGGTAATCTGCCATTTGCCCGGCAGACGCTGTGCTGCCACGCAGCGGGTGCGCGGCAGAATGGTGGCGCCGCGCTCGGCGGCATCCAGCGCATTGAGTGTCACCAGCCGGGCATCGTCCACCCAGCAATCGGAGTACTCAAAGCCTTTCTGGTAGCTGTCCAGCAGCGGTGCGCCTTCAGGATCGCGCGTCAGATCGAGCACGCGCGTGCCCGGCAGTTTTTTGCGTCCGCCAAGGTGGTCATACAGAAACAGCCCCAGCCGCACCAGCCACGCCGGGCGATCGGACGGGCTGTGCGGCAGCACAAAGCGCATCGGCCAGATAATGTGCGGCGCCGCGTTCAGCAGCACCTCGCGTTCAATCAGCGCCTCGCGCACCAGGCGGAATTCGTAGTACTCCAGATAGCGCAGGCCGCCGTGCACCAGTTTACCGGAGCGTGAGGAGGTGCCTGCGGCAAGATCGTCTTTTTCACACATCATCACCGACAGCCCGCGCCCGGCGGCATCGCGCGCGATACCGGCACCGTTAATGCCACCGCCGATCACAAACAGATCCAACGTGTTGTCACTCATGCGTTACTCCTTAAAACTGTTTAATGCCTGCCAGGCGGCAGGAAGATCGCGGCGGATCTGCTGATATTGAGGGAACAGCTGCTGGTAGCGCTGCATCAGCGCAGGCGACGGCGCTTCGGCGTCGTCCAGCAGCGGGCGCACCCAGCGTTCAACACAGTGCGCCATGTCCGGATACGCGCCAATCGCCACCGCCGCCATCATGGCCGCACCCGCTGCGCCGGCTTCCTCACGCTGGCTGATGCGCACCGGCGCGCCGATGCAGGCAGCAAGGATTTGTCTGAGCGGCTGCGATCGCACCGCACCGCCGGTAAGGCGAATTTCTCCCGGCAGCGTGGCGCCCATCGCCTGATAACAGTCGCGAGCTGCCATGCCGATGCCTTCAATCACGCCGCGCACCAGGTCGCCAAAGTTGTGCTGGTAGTTGAGGCCGGTGAAACTGGCGCGCGCGTCGGCGTTGACGAACGGTCCGCGTTCACCGGCCAGCGAAATGTAAGGATGGAACAGCAGGGTGCCTGGCTGCGCGTCGTTGAGCCAGCGATCGATCTGCTGCACCAGCCGCGCATGATCGGTTTCACAGCCAAAGCTGCTCAGCAGATCGCTGGCCACGTTCAGCAACCAGTCGAGATTGAGCGTGGAGGCCATGTTGGTTTGTACCTGAGTGACATAACCTGGCCACGGCAGCGGGATCACGTAGCCGGTTTGCGCCGGGTTGAGCCATACCTCGTCAATGGTGACGCTGCGCAGATGCACGCCGGTTGAGCCGACAATCGAACAGGCGGTATTGGCTTCACCGGTGTGCACCCCGGCACCGAGCGCGGTCATCGCCATATCGACATAGCCGAGACACACCGGCGTGCCAGCCAGCAGGCCGGTTTGCCGGGCGGCGTCAGCGGTCAGGCCATGGGTGATTTGCGTGCCGTCGATAATCTCCGGCAGCAGGTGGCGCCGGTGGTTAAGCCCCAGCGCGTCAATCACCGTATCGTCGTAGCGCTGGTGGCGATAGTTGCCAAAGGTAAAGCTGGCTTCAGACGGGTCGGTGGCGCGCACGCCGGTCAGATTGAGATAGAGCCAGTCCTTGCAGTGCAGCGCCACTTCGGCGCGCGCCAGCAGTTCGGGATAGTGCTGGTCCATGTGCGCCAGCTGCGCACCCTGCTGGCAGGTGTTAAGACCGGTACCGGTGGCCTGAAAGCGTGCGGCGGCCAGCGGCTGCTGATTGAGTTTTTCCACCGTGGCGGCGGCGCGGGCATCCAGCCAGATCCACGCATCATCCACCGGCTGATTATCAACACCGACCAGCCAGCTGCCGTCGCCCTGGGCGGTCACCGCTACGGCCACCACGCGCGCCGCCAGATTCTCCACCCGATTGCCGAGCTTGTGAATCGCACTGACCGCATCCTGCCAGGTTTGCGTCATTGACTGCTGGGCGGCACCGCCTGCGCTGCGGTAATAGCGATTGCGCGCCGACGCGCACGCCAGCTGGTTACCTTCCAGATCAAACGCCACCGCTTTAACCACCGAGGTGCCGGAATCCAGACCCAGAATGATATCGCCACTCTCCACATACACCTCCGTTCGCTGCTCCCGGTGCGGGAACCCCTGTTTGGTTTATCCGCAGCCTTGTTAATGAGCTGTGATGATTTTGCTAAATACTGTCTTACACCACTTCTCATGGAGATAACATATCTGATGTATTATTTTTCTAAAAAAAGAATAAATTTCACACCGGATGGCGAGTTCGATCACAAAATCAGCAGGGATTGCGGATGCACCTGGACACTGTGAAAGGTTTTTAATGATTGTATTAAAGGGGTTTTTAAACGGATTTGGGGTGATTGCAGGCAAATAAGCGATCCAGATCGCGCTGTGCGAAAAATTGCGCGCCACCTGTTGACAATTTAGTCACAACAGCACAATTCTCATCACACAAGTTATCACATTTATAACATTGCAGGGCGATGAACATCGTCGCTGTGCATCCTGAGAGGTCACGTTATGTCCGAGGTCTCAATCTTAACGCAGCAGCTGGCACGCAAACGTCGGCGGCGCTACACGTTCAGCGGTGTGGTGATCGTGGCGCTGGTGGCTGCCATGGCGCTGGATACCAAAGTGGTGCGCATCGGTTCGGCAGACGACGCGCGTCAGCAGGGCTTCTCCGCAGACAGCTACGGGCAGAAAACCTTTCCCGGCATCCAGCAGGATGTCGAAGCGCGCGCGGTGGATGCCGCCACGCTGGCGGCCGCACTGAACAGCGATCGGCAGCAGGCGGTGGCCAGATACGGTGTCGGCTCGCCGCTGCCGGTGCTGCCGGTCAAACTGCAGGGCGTGGTGCAGCCGGGGCAAATGGGTGTTTTCCCGTTACAGGTCGCCGGTCTGCCGGCGGGCACGCAGCTGCGGTTGCAAACCGGCCCGGCGATCACCGGCACCGATTTGCGTGATGCCAGCGGCAAAATTCAGTTTGGTGATTTTACTAATCAGATCGAATACCAGAACGCCGGGGCGGCGATTAACCGTGCCATGAAAGCGGCGGTGCTGGAGAAACTGGACCGCGAGGCGCTGCCGGGCAAAACCGTGCAGGTGGTCGGCGTGTTCCGCCTGCTCAGTCCGACCAACTGGCTGATTACGCCGGTGCGCGTGGAGGTGCAATGAAACCGTTCAACGTCAATCCGGCGCTGCTGAAAGGAGAAGTGATTCTGCAGGCGCGCAACGTCAGCAAAGTATATGGCTCCACCCATGCGCTGAAAGGCGTCAATTTTGAAATCCGCCGCGGCGAAGTTACCACGCTGTTTGGTGAAAACGGCGCCGGTAAATCGACGCTGATGAAAATTCTTTCTGGCGTGATTACGCCAACATCCGGGGAAATTCTGTTAAACGGCGAAGCAAAGGTGTTCCGTTCGGCCACCGAGGCGCGCGACTGTGGTATCTCGATTATTCATCAGGAGCTGAATCTCGCGCCCAACATGAACGTGCGCGACAACATTTTTATGGGGCGGGAAATCATGCGGCCCGGCGGGGTGGATTACGCCGAAGAGGCGCGGCTGACCCGCCATCTGATGGCGGCGCTGGAGGAGGATATTGATCCGCTGACGCCGGTGGAGAACCTGCGTCTCGGGCAGCAGCAGATTGTGGAAATCGCCCGCGCGCTGTCGGTGAATTCACAAATCCTGATCATGGATGAACCGACCTCGGCGCTTAGCGCAGCGGAAGTGGCGGTGCTGTTTCAGGTCATTCGCGATCTGACCAGTCAGGGCGTGGCGATTGTGTATATCTCACACCATCTGGAGGAAGCTCTGGAGATCACCGATCGCGCAGTGGTGCTGCGTGACGGCGTGATGACCGCCTACGCCCGGCGCGACGAGATCGACCTCGAATGGATCGTGCGCAACATGGTGGGAGAGCACTTCGACCTCGGTTCACCGCCCGGCGGCTATGCCTTCGGCGGTGACGCGCTGACGGTGCAGGCGTTAACCGTAAAAAGCAAAACCGGCATCCGGCTGGTGGATCAGCTGTCGCTGACGGTGCAGGCCGGCGAGATTGTCTGCATTTATGGCCTGATGGGCGCGGGGCGCACCGAGCTGCTGGAGTGTCTCGCCGGACGGCTGAAGCAGAGCAGCGGGCACATCCTGCTGCAGGATACCGAGATCTCCGCGCTGTCGCTGTCGCAGCGCATCAAAATGGGGCTGGCGCTGGTGCCGGAGGATCGCCAGCGCGACGGGCTGGTGCAGACCATGACGGTGGGCGAAAACCTGTCGCTGGCCAGCATCAGCGAGTTTGTGCGCGGGCTGGTGCTGTCAACGCGACGGGAGAAACAGCTGATTAGTGACAGCATTCGTAACGTGACGGTCAAGACTGCCGGCGGTGAGGCGGCTATCGGTTCCCTGTCCGGCGGCAATCAGCAAAAGGTGGTGATTGGCAAAATGCTCGCCACCCGACCCAAAGTGATTCTGCTGGATGAACCGAGCCGCGGCATCGATATCGGTGCCAAAGCCGAGGTGTTTCGTCTGCTGGCGGAGAATGCCAGCAAAGGGCTGGCGGTGGTTTACACCACCTCAGAAGTGGGCGAGTGCCTGAGTATCGCGCACCGCATCGTGGTGATGAGCAAAGGGCGCATCTCGGCCATCTTCGACGCCAGCGTGAGTAAAGAACGCATTATGGCCGCTTCGGGCGAGTCTCTGGTGGCATGACATGAAAAACGGAGCAAACGGTATGACTGACAGAACCCAAACGCTGGATAGCGCACCGCGTGTGGCGAAACCGGCCAGCGGCAAGCGCCTCAACCTGGCGCGGCTGCTGCTGGAAGGGCGTGCCTTTATCGCGCTGCTGGTGATTATCGCCACTTTCTCCCTGCTATCGCCCAACTACTTTACCGGCGCGAACTTCCTCACCATGGCGTCGCATGTGGCCATCTTCGGTTTGCCGGCGATCGGCATGCTGCTGGTGATCCTTAACGGCGGGATTGATTTGTCAGTCGGCTCGACGCTGGGACTGGCCGGCGTGATGGCCGGCTTTATGATGCAGGGCATTAACCTTGAAGCGCTTGGCGTGGTGCTCTATCTGCCAGTGTGGGCGGTGGCAATTCTGACGCTGGTGCTGGGCGCGCTGGTAGGGCTGGTCAACGGCGTGCTGATTGCGATTTTTCGCGTCCCGGCGTTTGTCGCCACGCTCGGCACCATGTATGTGGCGCGCGGTATCGCGCTGCTGATCACCAACGGTCTGACCTACAACAAACTATCCGGCAGCGAAGCGCTGGGCAATACCGGTTTCGACTGGCTCGGTTTTAACCGCCTGTTCAACATCCCGGTCGGCGTGCTGGTGCTCGGCGCAGTGGCGCTGGCCTGCGGTTTCCTGTTGAGTCGCTCGGCGTTTGGCCGCTGGCTGTATGCCTCGGGCGGTAACGAGCGCGCCGCCGATCTTTCCGGCGTGCCGGTGAAACGCATCAAAATCAGCGTCTACGTGCTGTCGGGTATCTGTGCGGCGATGGCCGGGCTGGTGCTCTCTTCGCAGCTGACCTCCGCCGGTCCGACCGCGGGCACCACCTACGAGCTGACCGCCATTGCAGCGGTAGTGATTGGCGGTGCGGCGCTGACCGGAGGACGCGGTAACGTGCGCGGCACGCTGCTGGGCGCGTTCGTGATTGGCTTTCTCTCTGATGGCCTGGTGATTATCGGCGTTTCTGCCTACTGGCAGACGGTGTTCACTGGCGCCGTGATTGTGCTGGCGGTATTGCTCAACACCCTGCAATACGGCCGGCGCGGTCGCTAACCCTGTGCGCGCTGGCCGGCTGGCGCGCGAGTAACCGTAAAACAAACCTGTACCCTAATAATAACGGAGCACCTATGTTCACTAAACGTCTGTTTATCGCCGCCGCCGCGATGGCCATCTCCACCTTTGCCTTACCCAGCTGGGCCAACAACGGCCTGATGACCATCATCGTCAACGATCCCTCCAACCCTTACTGGCTGACTGAGGGCCAGGTCGCGCAGAAGGCGGCGGAGAAGCTGGGCTACAGTGCCAAAGTCAGCGCGCACAAAGGGGATACCAACACCGAAAGCCAGCTGATTGATACGGCGATCACCAATAAATCGAAGGCGATCATTCTCGATCCGGCTAACGCCGACGGCTCGATTGGCTCGGTAAAGAAAGCCATCGCCGCCAATATTCCGGTGTTCGTGATCAATGCCGAACTGAACCAGAGCGGGCTGGCTAAAGCGCAGTTGGTGTCGAATAACGCTCAGGGCGCGGCAGTAGGCGCGATGGAGTGGGTGAAGCAGGTGGGTGACAGCGCCAGCTATGTCGAGCTGGTGGGACCGCCGTCGGATAACAACGCCGCCACGCGCGCCAACGGTTTCGATACCGTGCTGTCTCAGTACCCGACGCTGAAGAAAGTCGGCCAGGAAGTGGCGAACTGGGATCGCACCCAGGGCTTTAACAAAATGCAGTCGCTGCTGCAGGCTAATCCGAACATCAAAGGGGTGATCAGCGGTAACGATGAGATGGCGCTGGGTGCTATCGCCGCCCTGAAGGAAGCCGGCAAACTCAGTCAGGTGAAAGTGGGTGGGTTTGACGGTTCACCGGATGCGGTCGACGCGGTTAAAGCCGGTACGCTGGCCTATACCGTGATGCAGCCGGTAGCGCAGTTTGCGCAGAAGGCGGTAGAGCAGGCGGACACCTTCCTCAAAACCGGCAAAACCGGGGTAGCACAGGAGAAGCAGCTGTTTGACTGTATCCTGATCACCAAAGACAACGCCGGTGATTTCGTTTCGCCGTTTGTCCTGAAGCAGTAAGTCAGATTACCGATGGCGGCATTCTGGCCGTCATCGGTTGCCTGCTGCGCGCCTGATTTGCAAAAGAAACGTTTACGCGCTGTAATCAAAGCCGAAACTGCATTTCCGCTTCACTTTCCGGACGAAACATGGCGCATAACCCGCAAGAGACCTCCGCTGGTCACTTCCTGAATGAAACCTTACCGGGCGACAGCCGTCAGGCGCGTCAGCTGGCACGACGCCAGCTCATAGCCGAAGCCGTGATGGCCGAAGGCGCGGTGCGTATCGAAGATATTACTGAGCGCTTCGGGATCAGCCTGATGACCGCCCATCGCGATATTGATGAGATGGTTGAGCGGGGGCTGCTGCATAAATCACGCGGCGTGGTCTCTGCCACACCAACCAGCCTGGTGGAATCCAGCGATCTCTATCGTGCCACGCGCCAGCTGGAAGAGAAACAGGCGATTGCCGAAGTGGCCGCTGGCTACCTTGAACCCGGCCAGGCGCTGTTTCTTGATGATTCCACCACCGTGCTGCAGATGGCGCGGCTGCTGCCGGCCAAAGCGCCGCTCACGGTGATCACCAACTCGCTGACGTTAATGAATGAATTACGTAACGGACGCGATATCACTTTGATGGGGCTCGGCGGCCAGTTTCATCACTGGTGTAACGCCTTTATGGGGCGCATGACGCGTGACGAAATCGCCAGCCTGCGCGCCGATGTGTTTTTTGTCAGCATGTCGGCGATTATCGATGATGCGGTGTTTCATCAGTCGGCCGAGACGGTGGAGACTAAGCGCGCGATGTTCGAGGCGGCGCAGAAGCGCATCCTGATGATGGATAACACCAAGTTTGAGCGGCGCGCGCTGCATCGCTTTGCCCACCTGAGCGAGTTTGATGTGGTGATCGTCAATCAGGGCACGCCGGTGCCGGTGCTACGTCGCCTGCAGGAGCTGGGGGTGAATGTGGTGGTGGCACCGATGAAAACCGGGCAGGGACGCACAGAGGCGTAATGCCCGGTTTGCGCCTTAGCCAAGGCCGATGAAGAAGCCGGCGATGGTGGCGCTCATCAGATTGGAGAGCGTTGCGGCGATCAGCGCGCGCAGGCCCAGCCGCGCGATTTCCGGGGTGCGCTCTGGTGCGACGGCAGAAAAGGCGCCGACCACCACGCCAATCGAACCAAAGTTAGCAAAGCCGCACAGGGCGAACGAGACGATGGCGATGGTTTTGCCGTCGAGCGCGCCCGTCTGATGCAGATAAGGTGAAAAGCTGATGTAGGCAACAAACTCGTTCACCACCAGTTTCTGACCTATCAGACTGCCCGCCAGCGCCGCATCGTGCCACGCCACGCCCATCAGCCACGCCAGCGGGGCCAGCGCGAAGCCGAGTATTCCCTGCAGGCTGATGTCGCCGTGACCAAACCAGCCGCCGATGCCGCCAAGTATGCCGTTGAGCATCGCGATGATACCGACAAACGCCATCACCACCGTCGCCAGACCGGCGGCTATTTTCATCCCGGTAATCGCTCCGCTGGCGGCGGCTTCAATCAGGCTGCGTGCCGGCGTGTCGCTAAACGACAGGTTGGTAAAAGTCACCTGCGATGCTTCCGTTGCCGGACTGAGCAGCCGGGCGAACAGAATGCCGCCAGGAATGGCCATCAGCGAGGCGGCCAGCAGATATTCAATCGGTACCCCCAGCCCGGCATAGCCGAGCATAGTGGAACCGGCTATTGAAGCCATGCCGCTGCAGATGGCGGTGAACAGTTCGTTGCGATTGAGACGGTTGACGAAGGGTTTGACGATGGCCGGGATCTCATTCTGCCCGAGGAAAATGGTGGTGACCGCCACGAAGGATTCGATCTTACTGATGTTGAGCGCGCGCTGAAAGATGCCGCCCAGCAGCCGAATGATGGCGCCCATCACGCCAATATAGTAGAGCACGCTAACCAGCGCGGTGATAAAGATGATGGCCGGCAGAACGTGAAAAGCGAATACAAAGCCGGCGCCGTTAAACACCTTGTCCATTTGCGGTCCGGCCAGCGCGCCAAACAGAAACGCGCTGCCCGCATCACTGTAAGCCAGCGCCTGATGCACGCCGCTGGCGACTTTTTCCGCCAGCCATTTGCCCGGCGGCAAATAGAGGATCGCGCCGCCGAGGGCAATCTGAATCAGTAACGCGGCACCGGTGGTGCGCAGACTGATGTGCTTTTTATTTACTGACAGCAGAAACGCGATCGCCAGTAATACCACCATACCCAGAACACTTCTCATTATATCCATCATGATATTTCCTGATGTCAGCCTGGTGAGGTTGCATAGCGGTATGGGCGACCACTTTCTGCCCATATTGTGGGGTTAAATGATTAGCGGTACCTGCGCACGCAGTCTTCGACTAAATCCCAGAACCATGCGGTATCCAGCGTGATGCCCACTTTGGTGTTTGCCGGTTTCCCCAGCACGCCCAGCGCATCACACACCGTGCGGCCATAGCAGGGACCGCTGTTGACATCGATTTCGACAAACATCGGCTGAACGTTGAAGGCATCCGGATTGATTAGATAGGCGACACAGGTGGCGTCATGCACCGGGCCGCCCGCCAGACCGTAATTATCGTGCTGGGTTTTCAGCGTAAAATTCATCATGTCGCTGAACAGCTTTCCGGCCGGGCCGCCGGCCTTTTCCATGCGGGTAATGATGTCCGGCGTGCACACCGTCTGGTGCGTTAAGTCGAGCCCCATCATCACCAGCGGGGCGCCGGCGGTAAATACCACGCGCGCGGCTTCCGGGTCGGCAAAAATATTAAACTCCGCCGACGGGGTAAAATTACCGGTGCCGTAAGCGCCGCCCATCAGCACAATTTCACGGATTTTAGGAATGATTTTCGGCTGCATGCGCATCGCTACTGCAATATTAGTGAGCGGGCCGACCGGCACCAGCGTGATATCCCCGTCGCTGTTCATCAGCGTATCGATAATAAAGTTCACCGCGTGCTTTGTTTCCGCCTTACGCGTCAGCGGGCCGAACACCGGGCCGTCAAGACCGGTTTCGCCGTGAATATTATCGGCGACGATCTGCTGGCGCATAATCGGCTGCGGCATGCCGGCATAAACTGGCGTGTCAATATTCAGCATCTGGCAAACGTTCAGGCCGTTGACCAGCGTTTTGTCCAGAATTTGATTGCCCGCCACGATACTGATACCGAGCAGTTCAATCGAAGGATGTTTCGCGGCCAGCATGATGGCGATGGCATCATCATGACCGGGATCACAGTCCAGAATAATTTTACGTGCTGTCATGGTTTACTCCTCAGCTTCTTTATTTATCACCTTAATTTCATTGCAGAAATTTTCCGGTTCGGTAGGGTAGAGGCCTTCACCTTAGCAGCGGCGTGACACGCCAGAGTATGAGAAATCTCATAGTGGACATCGAATGATGAAAGAAATAAATAATGACGCGCTGAAGCAGCAGTTAATAATGGCGTCCGGCTATTGCGATAAATTTTCAGCCGATGTGATCCCGCACACACATTTATTTCATATTCTTGCCGGAGACTATATTGTGCGCGAGGGTTCTCTGCCGGCGTATATGTTTTATCTGGCGCGCGGTCGCACCAAACTGTATGTCACGCTGGCCAATGGCCGTATTTCGCTGGTGGATTTCTTTAATGCGCCCTGTTTTATTGGCGAGATTGAAGTGCTGGATGAAACGCATGCTTCACGCGCGGTGCAGGCGATTGAAGCCTGCTGGTGCCTGGCGCTGCCGGTGAAAACCTGCCGCACGCTGTTGTTAAATGATGCGCAGTTCCTGCGCCACGCCTGTCTCGGCCTGGTGAAAAAGAATTACCGCAATATTGTCACCTCAACGCGCAATCAGGCGTTTCCACTGGTTAACCGACTGGCGGCCTTTATCCTGCTGACCCAGCATGATGGTGTATATAAAGAGAAGCATACGCAGGTGGCGGAGTACCTTGGCGTGACCTATCGCCACCTGCTGTATGTGTTTGCGCAGTTCAGCGCAGAAGGGGTGCTGCGTAAGCAGCAGGGGGGTTATGCGATCGGTAACCGCGCGGCGCTGACGGCCTTAGCCGAAGAGATGGAACCCGGCGCAGCGCTGCCGGGTCACTGAGGTTTATGCGCCCTGGCGGGTGGCCGCCAGCACGATTTCCCGCACGCAGACCGACTGCAACTGTGAATAGGCGTAATCGATGGCGCTGGCCACATCGTCTGCGCTGAGCACCTTGCCGCCCATTTCGGCTTTCCACGCGTGATAACTGTCCTTAATTGCTTCGCTGGTGGTGTGGCTCAACAGTTCAGTTTCAACAGCGCCGGGTGCGATGACGATCACGCGTACATTGTGCGGCGACAGCTCTTCGCGCAGGTTCTCTGACATGCCATGTACAGCGAATTTAGTGCCAACATACACTGCGTGATTAGGAAACGTCTTCCGTCCGGCCACTGAGCTGATATTAATGATCGTGCCACTTTTACGGTCAATCATGCCTGCGGTGACCGCCTGCACGCCATTGAGCAGGCCTTTCACGTTGACGTCGAACATCTTATCCCATTCGCCGGCATCCTGTTGTTCAATCGCGCCGAGCAGCATCACGCCCGCATTGTTAATCAGCGCATCGACCGGGCCAAACTGCTGCTCAGCATCCTGCACTGCGGCGGTAAATGCGTGGCGATCGGTCACATCAACCGCGCGGCACAGGGTATTGGGCAGGTTCAGTGCCGTCATACGATCGATACGGCGAGCCAGCAGCAGCAGGGCATGTCCACGCGCCGAAAGCAGCTTTGCCGTGGCAAGACCGATACCGGAGCTGGCACCGGTGATGACGATTAAAGGTTTAACATTCTGGGTCATAATGACTTCCTCATAGATAAAATTAATGGCGAAGCTGAGGCGTGCACTTTAAATCGCGCAGAAATTAGTGAAAAATGGTTTATTTCTTTCGCCGATATAATTATTTTCTATGGATAAGCGACAGCTAAAAGCTTTTATCTGCGTGTTTGAGGAGCGCAACATCACGCGCGCCGCACAGTTACTCAATCTGACGCAGCCCGCGCTCTCGGCCACGATCAAACTGCTGGAAGAGGAGCTGGCCACCACGCTTTTTATCCGCAGGCCGCGCGGCGTGGAGGTCACGGAGGACGCTCGCGTCCTTTATCCGCAGGCGCGCAAGATGCTCAGCGATATGCAGGCGCTGGTGACACGCTTTCGGCAGCCGTCGGATTGTCTGCCGTTGAAGATTGGCGTTGAAGGGGATGTCGCCCCCGCCCAGCTGGCGCAACTGCTGACGGCCATCCGGCAACATTTTCCCACGGTGCTGCTTAGCGTCGAGCCCGGCTGCGTGGGCGATATCCGGATGGCGTGTGAAAGCCTGCGCTGCGAAGACGAGCTGTTTATGCCGCTGTTTGAAGAGCATTACGTGCTGGCGTATCCCGCCAGTCATGCGCTAAATCAGCTGGAAACGCTGACCCATGACCAGTTGCATCCGCTGCCGTGGGTGATGGTGCCGACTGATGAGTCACATCAGCGGCTGCTGCCTTTTTACGGTGCGGGTGCGGCAGCGGCCAACGCCGGCAGCTACGCGCTGGCGCTGGATCTGGCGGAAGCCGGCTTTGGCGTCACCATTGCGCCGGCGCCGCTGGTTGCCGCGCGGCATCGCCTGGCCTGGCGCGCTTTACCCGGTCAGCCGCTGATGCGGCGTGTCGGCATTTGCTATGCGGTTCAGGCGCAGGCCAATCCGGCGGTAGAACGGCTGCTGGCGCACTTCAGCCAGGGCGCGCCTTTGCGTACTTCGTGATAGATCCGGTACGCTGCCGGGCGCACCGGTTCAAAGCAGATTAGCGCGGGTTCATCATGTCAAATATGGCGTCAAAATTGCCGTCGCGTTCGGCCCAGCGCCGCGTATAGTCGCGCTCCAGCAGCAGTTCGCCGCGCGCGACCGGACCATTTTCCAGCATCTGCAGAATCTGCGCGATATAGTCTTCCAGCGGCATGGCACGGGGATCGCTGAGCTGGTGATCACCGGTCAGCGCCGTCTGTAGATATGGCGGCAGCATTTCCAGCACCTCAACCGGGGTATTACGCAGCTGATGACGCAGCGAAACCAGCCAGGAATGCAGAAAGGCTTTGCTGGCGCAGTAGGTGGGAAAACTGGCCAGCGGCATGAAGGCCAGCGCGGAACTGGTTGCCATCAGCGTGGCCTGCGGCTGACGGCGCAGCAGCGGCAAAAACGCGGCGGTGACGCGAATCACACCGAGGATGTTGGTCATCACGATTTGCTCAGCAATATCACTGGTCCATTCGTCCGCTGTCACCGTTTCCGGTTGCGAGATACCGGCGTTGGCGATTAGCACGTTGATATGCGGGAACTGCGCGTGAATCGCCGCGGAACAGCGGGCGAGGGCGGTGGCGTCGTTAACGTCCAGAGCAAAGCCGGTAATGGCCGGACGCTGGGCGGTGATTTCATCGAGCAGCGCCTGACGTCTGCCAGTGATAATGACGCGGTTACCGCGATCGTGAAAAGCCTCGGCCAGACGACGGCCAATACCGCTGGTAGCGCCGGTGATGAGCAGGGTGTTGTTGGTCAGTTTCATGGTGGTGCCTTATCAGTCAAAGAATGAAAGGCCACGCGCAGTGACGCACTGCAATCGATCCCGGTGAGACAGGATGCGTATGAAGAGTGAATGATGCCGTGGCGCTGTTCCGGTTTTCCTCTGCGCAGAGGCCCATTCCGGTTCAGGGCGCGTTGGATGACGGTAACGCCTACGGCAAGTCAGAAGTGAGATGCGCGCTTACTATATAGCGAGCCGGGGAGGGATGTCTATCCTGTCGTCCTGTTCCTACAGCCTGTGGCGTTTCGTTTTCTGACCATGATCAGTTATGCTGATTTGTATTAAAAATCATAAAGGAATTATAAAGTGCGCACCCGCGATTCGGCTCGTTTGCTTATTATAAATCCTCTTAATCAGGTTTTATTATTCTGGTTTAAGCATAAAAATAATGCCCTGTCAGGCAGAGAATACTGGGCCACACCCGGCGGAGGCGTTGATCCGGGAGAGACTTTTGAACAGGCAGCTATCAGAGAGCTCAGAGAAGAAACAGGCTTTTATGTCGATGATGTGGGTCAGCCGTTAACTGAGCGCATTTTTGAAATGACGCTTCCCAGCGGTGAGGTGGTTTTGGCAAATGAACGATTTTATTTAATTAAAGTTGGAGATGAAGATATCCGTACCAGTGGTTGGACTGAAAATGAAAAGTCAGTCATTGATAGTTATCACTGGTGGGATCTTACTGAGCTGCGAAACACTCGCGACGTCGTTTATCCAACAAATATTGCTGATCTCTGCGCATTGCCGGATTAATTACGCGACGTGTCATAGCGTTGAGCGTATGAATCTATCATTGCCGCTTTCAAATGGAATCTTATTGCAGGTGATCAGAGTATGTTCAGTGGAGCCGACACACGCTCAGGGAAGCAAAGTTTGAAGCATGAACTCACGGCAATGTTTGCAGAATTTATACAGGTATTTCAGGATTTTCAGCAGGTAGCCTAAGCGGCCTGGTCAGCTTAGCTCACAGCGATCAGGTCAGCTTTGCCCCTGTAATCAAATGGCGCATAATGTATATTATGTTAAATATGGTATCCCGTCAGGTAGCGCAATCCTTCGTTTCGCCCTTCACGCCTCTTACCAGGCCCACAACGCATTCCACCTATCCCACCGGTCTGTTTGATGGACACCACGGCGATATCCTGGTGCGCATCAATGCGCACCCTACAACAGACTGCCCGGCTAGCTTCAGCTATCTCTTTCGCTCATCCACAATGACAACGAATCACGCGACACCATGGCGATATCCTGGTGCGCATCAATGCGCACCCTACAACTGAATACCCGGTTAGCTTCGCCCGGTGGCTTTCCATGTCTTTAGCTCATCCAGCATGACAACGCTACGCGAAAACTTCCCGGTTATCCCTCAGCGCTTTTGTCAGATTTCACGTAGCGCGATCGGTCTGTTTGCTGGATACCACTCACGAGTAACTCTGGTGCGCATCAATGCGAACCCTGCAATGCCACTCCGCACTGCACAATCGCAGGGTCGCCATTCATGGCGACCGAACCCGGCGCCGTCAGCGGATTGCCACCCTCATTTATCTTTAAAATAATCTTCCGGCATTTGTCCCGGCGGCATGTTGATTACGGCATCATTATCCGGACCTTCATTCTTCATGTAGGTCACTTTGGCAAACTCAGGAATCACTACGTACGGATACGCTGGCCCTTCATCACGGAAACGATGCATATCTTCGATAAATTCATTCTGATAGCAGATGGTTTTTTCCGGATGCTGTCCTTCGCCGGCAATCCACTGCGGGAAAAAGATGGTGCCGTGAATCACCTTGCGGTTAATATCAAACAGCAGACTGACGCAGGTGCCGGTCGGCTCGTGCCAGTCGACTTTATAAATGCCCGGTGCGAACTGCACCGCATTCATGCTTTGATTGGTCACCCAACGGCCACCAACCAATCCCTGATGGATACGATAATCACAGGTTGTCGCGTTGCGCGCGTACCACTCATATTTCCAGCCATTATCATAGGTATAAACGAAATGCGTCCCGACAAACGCAGACAAATCTTTGGAAAATTCATCCGTTATCATGGTGTTATCCATTGTTCACCTCATCAGCAGTTTGTTGAAGCAGGAATAGTAAGTTATAGCGTCTGTGAGAAAACCAGACGGCAAATTAACAAAAAAATCCGCTTCCTGAGCGTGCAGCCGGCTTGACAGCACCCGTCCCCTGCTCTTTTATCTCCTCTGCACTCCGGGCCAGCTGTGGTTGTTACATTCTGAAGGCGTCATCTGGTCGTTTTCCTGCTAAATCTCGCTGCAATCTTTGCAACAGCGAGGTCAAACGTTCGGCGATGTAATCGGTAAATTCTGCACGTCCCAGCGTTCTGGCAAATACCTGCTGGGGTATAAAACGGCGCATTTCATTGTAAAAACGTCCGTCTTTGACGATGTTTTCGATACCAGCCAGTCGTTGTTTTAATAACTTTTCATAGTCAGGAATCCGGTAATCCTCGATTTTTTGCCGAATCCAGCCCACATCATACGCAGCGCCTTGCTGCATCAGCCACGGTAAATCCCAGACATCGCGATAACGAAGATATTTGGTGGTCGCAACCAGAGAAATAAGCTTATCACTCATGATTTCGTCGAGACTTTCACACATCACCAGCGTATCGCTGTAGCCATCCGGCAACACCGGATAATTGCGGCTCAGCGGCAACGGTTTGCGACTGTAAGCGGGAATATTAGCAACTTCGACTTTGATGGGTTGCTTAGGCATATCGCGTTTTTCGGGTGCTGTCGTCACGGAGACCTGCCATTTATCGACCCTAATCTCTTCATAGCCGGGCTGGCGGCGAAGTTCTGCCGGCTCTTTGACCGTAACTTCTAAACCGTAACGCGTGCCGAGATAGTCTTCGATACAGACCTTCATGTTTTTTAAATCTGCACCGGAAAAGTTGATGCCGCCGGCGAAATCCAGATCCTCGCTAAACCGATTGCCGTCATAACATAGCCGCAAAGAGGTACCGCCCTGGAACGTCAGATTTTGCAGCAGACCCGCTTTATCCAGACAGTAAAGGATGTCGTAGTGTAAAAGCTCTTTTTCCACTACGTTACGCATACCCTCGAGTTGCGCTGAAGCCATGGCCTTAGCGACCAGTTCAGTGAAACTGACTTTCTGATTCATCGTTCGTTTCCGCCTCATCAATCAGATGCGTATTACGTCCCACCCGACGTAAATCGCGCAGTGCGGCTTTTTTGGTTGCCAGGCGCAAAGGTGACTCGCCCAAAATGGTGTCCTGCAAAATTTGTTCAGGCGATCGTTTGGTATGCGTGAATTCGATCACGCCATAAGGCGTAATGTGTTCTTCAGAACGGCCCGTGGTCATAACGGTAAGACGCCCCATCGGGATTTGTGAAATTACACCGTAAGCCGATAACGCCGATTCCAGGCTCAGGTAACTGTATTCTCCTCTGCGCAACGTCTGGACGATTCTTTCCAGCGTGTAAGCGTTTTTACTTCTCGCATAGGCGTAAACATAGACGCCACGGCTGGCGCGCTGCAGGATGCCGTCCTTCACCAGACGGTTCAGGCCAGCATTGAAAGCCTTGTCACTGTCGTCATAAAAGACTTTGGCTAAATCACGCACAGCAAAGACATAGCGCCCCTGCCTGTCAAACGCGTTAAGCCGCTCGATTGCCGTCATTTTGTTCATATAAGTCTACGGGAAAACCACATTTATAGAGTATTCATGTGTACATGATTAGCTCTGCACTTTCAAGTGCACATGAACACCAGCAAAAAGTGGTATTTATGTGCACTTAATCCACCTGCTTCAAATCGGACAAATCTTCGTCGGTGTTACCAAAATCGCATGCCGGTTAAATGCAGGGTTCTGGCGATGCCACCGACGGCGATCAGCGCCAGCACAATGCCCAACCCCGCCATCGCTTCAAATCCAAGGTGCCTGAACAGCAGATAACCGACAACGCAGCCGGAAAGAAATGAGAAGATCGTAACAAGATGAGTAAAAAGCACGGTTCGATGGCCATCGCGATCGGCGGCCTCGCTTTGACTGAAGGATGCGCGCAGCCAGGAGCCTAACGCGATGCCGGCGTCGGTCAGTGTGCCGGTCACGTGCGTGGAGCGAACACGACCGGAAGAAAGCTGGGTCGAGGTTGAGTTGTGGATGCCCATCAGCAAACTCAGCGTAACCAGAATTTCGCCGTTGTTTCGTTCGGAATACCACAGGATTTCTACCAGGGAGGTCAGCAGCAGGAAAATACCCTCGGCCAGCAGCACCAGACAGTAAACGGTGCGTAGATTCCGCTTCAGGCCGTAAGCTACCGTCAAACGCGCCAGCATGGCACCGCAGACAAAAGCAAAAATCAGCACGGCCAGAAACAGCAGATCGTGTAGGTCAGAACCATTCACCTCTGCCGAAATTTGCGAGGTATTGCCGGTCATATGGGAAGGAAAAAAACCAAATGCGCCAAACGCCATGGCGTTGAGGATACCGGCCGTGGTGGCCAGCGTTAACGCCAGCAGGCGGTCTTCGCTGTGAGAGCGGATTTTCTTCTTGCGCAACAGCATAATCTATTCAGCACTCCTTTGAGAGATTCTCGGGTTGGTCGGGTCTCATCCTTATCAAGCATAGCGGCTATGCTCCGAGTCACGGCTAATCCTCTGCTTTTATTACTTTTAAATCCTCCGCTGCCACATCGTGTCGCTGTCATTTTTTTGTCATTTCCACGTCAGCGGATTGTTGGTCCCCGGCGCTTACAGTGGTGCATGAACCCGATTAATTATGAGGACCGATCATGACATTACGCAAAATCACGGCGCTGACGGCGCTGGTAATCTCTGCCCTGAGTGCCGGACTGGCGCACGCCGACAGCGCTGCCGCGCCGCAGGAAGTAAAAAATATTGTGCTGGTCCATGGCCTGTACGCTGATGGATCCAGCTGGGGAAAAGTCATCCCACTGTTGCAGGCGAAAGGTCTGCACGTCACCGCGGTGCAAAACCCAACGACGTCGCTGAATGATGACGTGGCGGCGGTGAAACGCGCGCTGGCACAGCAGAACGGACCGGTGATTCTGGTTGCGCACTCTTATGGCGGCATGGTTATCAGCCAGGCGGGCGATGAACCTGAAGTGAAGGGGCTGGTGTACATCGCAGCGCGCGCGCCGGAGGCCGGTGAAGATTATCCGGCGCTCACCAAAAAGTTCCCTGCAGCACCGGTTGCCGCTGGCCTGAAGTGGCGTGACGACGGTTTCGGGGCGCTCAGTGAACAGGCGTTTATCCACGACTTTGCCGGCGATCTGCCGGAAAGCGAAGCGCGGGCTTATTACGCCGTTCAGCAACCGATGGGTAAAGCCATTACCCAGGCGAAAACCAGCATGGCGGCCTGGCATAGCAAACCGAGCTGGTATGCGGTGTCGATGGAGGATCACACTATCAATCCGGATCTGCAGCGCTTTATGGCGAAACGCATGCATGCGCAGACCATCGAACTCAAGGCCAGCCATGTGTCGCTGATTTCCCAGCCGCAGGCGGTGGCAAATCTGATCATGAAAGCCGCGCACGTACCAGGGTATTGAGCGCACCCTTACCGGGTGCATGTTTGATAGCGGCGCAATTTATTGCGTGATAAATCGCGCCGCTACCAGAGGTGCGCGCCCTGCCTCACGAATGCGCTGGGGCACTCTTCATATCCAGTTCATAAACCACACAGGGCTGGTCGTAATGCTGCTCGATACCGCGATAGCGCATACCCAGCCGCTGCATCACCCGATGGGATGCAAGGTTTTCCGGATGTGCCACCGCCACCAGATAATCCACGCCAATCTGCCCGGTAGCAAACTGCACAATCGCCGTAGCGGCTTCGGTGGCATACCCTTTCCCCTGACTGCTGCGCAACAGTCGCCAGCCAATTTCCAGCGGCGCCTGTTCCTGATGGGCCAGATGCTGCAGACAAGCCGCCCCGACGATGTCATCGCTGCTCTTCTCGCGCAGTGCCCACCAGGAAAAACCATAGCGCTGCCAGCGTTGCTGCACGCGCTCAATGGTCGCCAGCGTCTCGTCCTCGCTCTTCACCTGTCCCTCATTGATATAACGCATGATTTCCGGGTCATCATCCATCGCGCGCAAGCCGGCGAGGTGGCTTAGCGCAAAAGGTTCCAGTCGTAAGCGTTCTGTTTCAATCACTGCCTGCATGATTCCCTCCCCGGGTTGTCCTGATCGCCACAGTTAGTGGGTCTGTAGTTAGCGCATCATCGCCTTTGTGCGCGTCCGTTACCGGCCAGGCTCCTGACATTAACGGACAACATTGCCAGCGTCATCACAATTTCCAATGACCGGCCAGCTTGTAACCTTATCAACCTCGTGACAATATCGCTACATGTATATACATGTATGTTTCGTGACATTTACTACTGACTAACAAGAAAAATCAATGACTAACCACCTTTAGCCGTTCCAGCGAGGAAACTATGTCCGCTCAGATACCTGCCGCAGATTATTCAGGTGCAGAGAAACAGCGCCTGTCAGAAACACGTTCCATTGATTACATCCCGCTCAGCGAGCGTCACGGGCATCCGTTCAGCCAGTTCACGTTGTGGTTTGGTGGCAATTTGCAGATTACCGCCATTGTTACCGGTGCGCTGGCGGTGGTGCTGGGTGGCGATGTTGTGTGGTCGATTGTCGGTCTACTGGTGGGACAGATCGTCGGCGCGGCCATCATGTCGCTGCACGCGATTCAGGGCCCGCGACTTGGCCTGCCGCAGATGATCACCAGCCGTATGCAGTTTGGCGTGTTTGGCGCGGTGATCCCGCTGGTGCTGGTGTGCATTATGTATGTGGGCTTCTCGGCCAGCGGCACGGTACTGGCCGGCCAGGCGCTGGCGAAGCTGGTCAACGTCAGCAATGCAGCCGGCATGATCATCTTCAGCGCCATCATCATCGTGATTGCGGTGCTCGGCTATCGGGTGATTCATAAACTCGGCAAAGTGGCCAGCGTCATCGGCGTGCTGGCGTTTGTTTACCTGTTCATCACCCTACTCTCCAGCCACGATTTAGCGGCCGTCTGGCAAAATCAGCACTTCAGCGTTGCCAGTTTTCTGCTGGCGGTATCGCTCTCCTCGTCATGGCAGATTGCGTTTTGCCCTTATGTGTCGGACTACTCGCGCTATCTGCCGGTGGATGTCTCCGCGAAAAAGCTGTTCAGTTCGGTGTTTTTTGGCACCGTGCTGGGCACGCAGGCATCCATGACGCTCGGCGTCATTGTGGCTGCAATTGCGGGTAAAGCGTTCTCCGGTAATGAAGTGGGCTACATCGTCGGGCTGGGCAGCAGCGCCACCATGGCGATGGTTATCTACTTCGCCATCTGTTTTGGCAAAATCACCTTCACCACGCTCAATGCCTACGGCAGCTTTATGTCGCTGACCACCATTGTCTCCGGTTTTCGCCAGCAAACCGCGATCAGCCGTGGCGGACGTATCCTGTTTGTGGTGCTGATGGTCACGATCTCCTGCATCATTGCGCTGCTCAGCGAACCGGCGTTTCTCAAATCATTTACCCACTTCCTGCTGTTCCTGCTGGCCTTTTTTGTGCCGTGGAGCGCCATCAGCCTGACGGATTTTTATCTGATTACCCAAGGGAAAGTCGATGTGCCCGCGCTGTCGCAACCGGATGGCCGCTATGGTCGCTGGAACTGGGCCGGCATTATTATTTACTTCCTCGGAGTGCTGGTACAGCTGCCGTTCATTGATAACCCGCTGCATCATGGTTCCCTGACGTGGATTTTTGCCGGCAACGATGTGTCATGGATCATCGGCTGGTTTGTTACCGCATTGCTGTGGCTGGCCGCACGTCGCTTTGATCGACGCGGGAAACTGGCCGACTCTGTTTATCCTCAGTGACGTTGTCACATATTAGTGCTGCGGCGCGTGTTTTCGCGCCGCCCTCATCGGCAATATCCTGATAATGCCGTAAACGCTGCGGCACGCTACACTGCTGATCGCCCTTTCGAGAATGCAGGAGTCATGGATGCCAGCCTCAGCGCTTTCACTGTTCACCCCGGCCACGCAACAGTGGTTTCGCCGCACTTTCCCGGCGGCGACTCCCGTACAACAGGAAGCCTGGCGCGCCATCGCCAGCGGACAACACTGCCTGGTGATTGCCCCAACCGGCTCCGGCAAAACGCTGGCGGCATTTCTGCATGCGATCGACGCGCTGTATCGCGAGCGCAGCCGTGACGAACCCGTAGCGCGCAGTCACAAGACGCGCATTCTGTATATTTCACCGGTTAAAGCGCTTGCGGCTGACGTGCAGCGTAACCTGGCGCTACCGCTGGCGGGCGTTGCCGCTGAGCGCGCGGAATTGGGTGAGGCGGAAATCACGCTGGAGGTCGGCATGCGCTCCGGCGACACGCTCAGCGCCGAACGGGCAAAGCTGCAGCGCCGGCCGCCGGACATCCTGATTACTACCCCGGAATCGCTTTTCCTGCTGCTGACGTCAAAAGCCCGCGAAACGCTGCGTGGCATCTCGACCGTGATTATTGACGAAGTTCATGCGGTGGCGGGAAGTAAACGCGGCGCCCATCTGGCGCTCAGCCTGGAACGGCTCGATGTATTGCTGGCGCAGCCTGCTCAGCGCATTGGCCTGTCGGCCACCGTGCGACCGCCAGAAGCGGTGGCGGCTTTCCTCGGTGGCGCGGGTATTGCGCGCATCGTCAACCCGCCGGCGCAGCGGCCGCTGCAGCTGACAATTACTGTGCCGGTAGAGGACATGACGGACATCCAACAGCGTCCCGATGCGCGCGCCGCGCAGGAGAGCAGCCTCGCCGCCGGTTCCATCTGGCCACATATTGAAGCCGGCATTCTGGATGAGGTATTGCGCCATCGCGCGACTCTGGTGTTTACAAATTCGCGTGGGCTGGCGGAAAAACTCACCGCACGGCTCAATGAACTGTATGCGCGACGCGCCGCGCCGGAACAGGGCGTAGCAGAGCCAGCCCTCGCCTATGGCTCTTTTAGCGGTGGAACCGAAAAACGCGCCACGCCTGCTGAAGCGTATATTGCCCGTTCGCATCATGGCTCGGTGTCGAAAGAGCAGCGGCTGGAGATTGAGAACGCCCTGAAAGCCGGCGAACTGCGCTGCGTGGTGGCGACATCCAGTCTTGAACTGGGAATCGACATGGGCGATATCGATCTGGTGATTCAGGTCGGGGCACCGCCTTCGGTGGCCAGCGCGCTGCAGCGTATTGGCCGGGCCGGTCACCAGGTCGGCGGTACGCCGAAAGGCATTATCTGGCCGCGCACGCGCCGCGATCTGGTTGATGCGGCCGTGACGGTGGACGCAATGCTGGCAGGTGAACTGGATGCTATCGCTTTGCCACACAATCCGCTCGATATTCTCGCCCAGCATACGGTGGCGGCGGCGGCCATGGACACCCTGTCCGTCGAGGCGTGGTATCAACAGGTACGCCGTGCCGATCCGTTTAAAACGTTACCACGTAACGCCTTCGATGCGGTGCTGGATATGCTGTCTGGCCGCTACCCTTCGGACGAGTTTGCTAACCTGCGTCCGCGCATCATCTGGGATCGACAACAGCAAACCTTAAGCGGTCGCCCGGGCGCGCAGCATCTGGCCGTCACCAGCGGTGGCACCATTCCGGACCGCGGGATGTTCAGTGTGATGCTGCCGGAGGGCGAAGAACAGTCCGGTGCGCGCCGGGTCGGCGAACTGGATGAGGAGATGGTGTATGAGTCGCGAATTAACGACATCATCACGCTTGGCGCCACCTCGTGGCGCATCCAGCAAATTACGCACGATCAGGTGGTAGTGGTGCCGGCACCCGGTCGCTCGGCGCGCCTGCCCTTCTGGCACGGCGACAGTCTCGGGCGTTCGGCGACACTCGGCGAAGCCATTGGCCGCTATTTGCGACATGCCGCCAGCGGAGTGTTGCCCGGCAGCGACAACCTTGACGCCAATGCCCGACACAACATTCGTGCGCTCATCGACGAACAGTTTGCCGCCACAGGCCTGGTGCCTGACGATCGCAATTTGCTGATTGAGCGCTGTCGCGATGAAACCGGCGACTGGCGCGTGATTTTGCATTCCCCTTATGGTCAGCGCGTGCATGCGCCGTGGGCGCTGGCCATCGCTGAGCGGATTGGCCGCCAGATGGGGCTCGATCCGGCCGTGGTCGCCAGCGATGATGGGATTGTCGCGCGCTTCCCTGACAGCGAAGGCCGGGTGCCAGGCGCTGAACTGTTTTTGTTTGCGCCGGACGAACTCCAGCGACAGGTGACGGCTGCGGTGGGACAGTCTGCGCTGTTTGCCGCCCGCTTCCGCGAATGCGCCGCGCGCGCCCTGCTGCTGCCGCGCCGCAATCCCGGTAAACGTTCTCCGCTGTGGCAGCAGCGGCTGCGTGCCGGGCAGCTGCTGGAAGTGGCGCGGCAGTTCGACGATTTCCCAATTTTGATCGAAACCGCGCGTGAATGTCTGCAAGACGTGTATGACCTGCCGGCACTGCATCAGCTGATGGCACGGATACAACAGGGCGAGGTTAAGCTGACTGAAGTTACCACCGATACGCCCTCGCCGTTTGCTGCGCCGCTGCTGTTTGGCTATGTCGCCGAATTCATGTATGCCAGCGATGCGCCGCAGGCGGAACGGCGCGCCTCAATGCTGGCGCTCGACAGCACGCTGCTGAGCGATTTGCTGGGCCAGGTTGAGATGCACGAGCTGCTGGCACCCGAGGTGGTGGCCCGCGTTGAGCAGGAGCTTCAGCGCACCGTCCCCGATTATCAGGCCAGCACTCAGGAAGCTGTGGTTGATCTGCTGCGCGAGCTGGGGCCGCTCACTGTGCCGGAAATCACAGCGCGCTACAACGGCGAGGCGGCGCTGATGCCGCTGCTAACCGCGCTGCAACAGGGGCAACGCATCATTCAGGTTACGATTGCGGCAGATACGCGCTGGGCTGTCGCCGAAGATGGCGTGCGGCTGCGCGACGCACTGGGCACGGCGCTGCCAGCTGATCTGCCCGCCGGGCTGCTCGCGCCGGTGGCCCGTCCGCTGCATGACTTACTTAATCGCTATCTGCGCACCCACGCTGTCGCCACCAGTCTGCAAATCGCCGCCCGCTTTGGTCTGGGCCGCGCCGTGGTCGACGACACGCTGGAGGAGCTGCGTCAGCAGCAACGCGTACTGAAAGGCGATTTCCTCTCGCCTGCGGTCGATGCGTCAACGCAGTGGGTAGCGGAAAGCGTATTTCGTCGTTTGCGCGTGCGATCGCTGCAGGCGGCGCGTGAGGCCACCCAACCGGTCGAAGCGCCGGCGTACGTGGCTTTTCTGCTTGAGCGTCAGGGATTGCTGAGCGACGTCGCGGCATCTACGGCACAGGGCGCCTTTGCCGGTATCAACGGCGTGGTGCGGGTGATCGAACAGCTGGCTGGCGTGGCGCTGCCGGTTTCGCTGTGGGAAAGCCAGATTTTGCCGGCGCGGGTGCGTGACTATCAGCCTGCGATGCTGGATGAGCTGCTCTCTTCCGGTGAAGTCATCTGGAGTGGCCAGCGGGCACCTGGCGCGCAGGACGGACTGGTCTCCCTGCACCTGAGTGAGTTTGCCAGTGAAACGTTACCGGTGCCTGATGAAGGTAATAATGTGACATTGTCACCTTTACAGCAGGCGATTGTGGCGCAGTTACAGGATGGCGGCGGCTGGTTCGCCCGCGAGCTGCTGCCGCGCGTGATGGCGCAGCCTGAACATGCTGTCGACCCCAGCGAAGTCTTTGCCGCGATGTGGGAGCTGGTATGGCGCGGCTATCTGACTATGGATACCTGGGCCGCGCTGCGCCAGCTCAGCACCACCAGCCACACGACACGTCCACGCCCGGCCCGTCCTGCGCGCAGTCGCCACAGTCGGGCCAGTTTCGCGGCCAGCCGCAGTGCTGCTGCGCAGCCCTCGCTCAACAGCATGGCCGGACGCTGGTCGCTGATTGTGCGGCAGCCGCTGGCCGATACCGAACGCGCCCTGGCGCTGACTGAAAATATGCTCGACCGCTTTGGCGTGATCACGCGCGGTGCCGCCGTGGCAGAGCAGATTCCCGGCGGCTTTCCGGCGCTGCAGCCGCTCTTGCGCGGCATGGAGGATGCCGGACGGCTGCTGCGCGGCCGCTTTGTTGCCGGCATGGGCGGCGCGCAGTTTGCTGAAAATCCGGCCATCGACCGGCTGCGCCAGCTCGGCAGCGCGCAGGCCACGCATCCGCCGGTGGCGCTGACGGTGCTGGATCCCGCCAATCCCTTTGGCGTGCAGCTGGCGTGGCCGCTCAGCGTCGGTGGCGTGCGGCCTACCCGCCGCAGCGGCGCACTGGTGGTGATTGGCAATGGGCGCGTTATGCTGTGGCTGCCGCCAGGTGGTAAAGAGCTGTTAACTTTTGGCGACATTAGTGAGGAGCAACGCCAGGCCGCGATCGTGGCGCTGGGCCAGGCCTTACGCCGGGAGAAGACCCACAGCTTCATTCTCGAACGGGTGGACGATCAGCCGGCCAGCCAGTCATCGCTGCTACCGGCCCTGAAAGCCATCGGCTTTTCCCGCGTGCCGAAAGGTTACAGCTGGTATGGCTAAGCCTGCAGGCGGTAACGATGCTGCTGCAGGCGTTCGGCCTGACGCGGCGTGGCCACCGGCCAGCTAAGTTGCGGAAACAGGTATAACCGGATGCTGAACAGATGAAACAGCGGCAGCAGCAGCGCCTCGTCACGTTGCGCCAGCTGTTCCAGCTGCATCAGCAGCACATCGAGCTCCTCCTGCAAATCCTCATGCGGTGGCGTCTGCAGCGACTTCAGCCTGCGCTTAAGAAACAGTCCCAGCTCGTGAAACATCTGCCCGCTGTCCAGCTGATAACGGCTCAGCAGCGCCTGATGGCGCGCGTAGTAGTCAAAGCTATTAACCCCCAGCCACACCTCGGTCAGCAGCATTCCCGCCGGCGCCATATCGGACTGCGGATCAAGGTGCAGGCGTGGCAGCACCACGTTGACCTTATCCAGCATCAGGCCAATAAAACGCTGGCGTCCCAGCAGCGATGAGCCGTTGCGCTCAATCTCCTTAATAAAGCGCAGCAGTTCACGTAGGCCGTGACGCACGGCGCGGCGCGCAGTCCACGATGGCCGCTTATTGCGCATCAGCGCGGTCAGGATCACCGCAAACAGCACGCCGGCCATCGAAGCAATCGCGTTATTCACCAGCAGCACCAGATCGGGTTTCAGATGATGTCCGAGCCCGATAAAGCCGGGGATCTGAATCGCCACGCTCAGACCGATCATGTTGCTGGCCGGTCGCGCAATCATCAGCCCGAGTAGCAGCAAACCCGGAGCCAGACAGAGGATCAGCGCCTCGAACGAGGTTGCCTGCGGCAGCAGCAGCGCGACATAAATCACGCTGATAAAGATCGCCACGATCACCCCACGAATAAACAGCTTCATTGAGGTCAGCGGCGTATCGAGGCTGGCGAAGAAGGAGCTGAGAATCGCGGCCATTACTGGCGCTGATGCTCCGTCGCGCCAGCCGGTCGCCATCCACAACAGACAGGAGCCAAAGGTGGCGCAAAATGCCGTCAGCGCCGAGAGCCGAATCAGTCCTTTGTCGAAAAAGCGATGCGTGCGTTTACCGCGCGCCAGCGTGGTGTCGCCTGACAGATCGCTTACCAGCCCGCCCACGCTCTGGTAAGCCCCGGCGATACGCACAAAATCCACCAGCCGCTCCAGCAGGCCGGTAAACAGCAGACAGTGTTCGGTAGACAATTCGCCGTTGCGCCACGCCGCATTCAGCCGATCCTGACAAAGGCTCAGTTCCAGCTGAATGCCAATGACATCGCCCACCGCTTCGCCGTCATTCAGCCACAGCAGGAACTGCTGCAGGGTCTGCTCAACCCAGGCAGGAAAGGCAATCTGGCGCGCCGCCAGCCGCTGCAGCCGCATCTCAATCGCCGTCAGCGTGGGGATTAAGTATGAAAGATGCTGATACTGCGTGCTGACCAGGCGAATCAGCCGCCGGGCCGCGTCGCCCTCGTACACGCAATGGGTAATCAGGATCTCGACCTGCTGCGGATTAGTGGCCATACGGGTCAGGATTTCGTCGCGTTCTGGCGATCGGTCAGCGGAAATGCCAGAGAGTAAATCGCGGCACAGCTTGCGCCCGTTGAGATACCACTGGCTGACGCTCTGCTCCAGCAGACTGCGCATCGAGACCGGAAACAACAGCGCGTGCACCAGGCTGCTGCAGACAATGCCTAAAGTAATTTCCTCAATGCGTGACAGCACGGTGCTGGTGATACCGAGCGGCGTCGTCACTTCCGGGAAACCCATAATCGCGGCGCTGTAGCCCGCCAGCATAAAAACATAGCTTTTCGGCGTGCGGTCGTGCAGCGACAGATAGAGACACAGGCTCACCCACAGTGAGATACACAGGCTGAACAGCAGCGGATGCGCTACGGTGAGCGGAAAGATAAAAAAGATGAAGACGCCACCGAGCAGCGTGCCGAGCAGGCGGAACAGCGATTTGGAGATGGTGGAGGCCGAATAAAGCTGCGATGCAACAAACACCGTGGTCAGCGCCCAGGCGGGACGATCAACATTCAGTTCAAGAGCCAGATACAATGCCAGAAAGGCGGCCAGACAGGTTTTTACGGCAAAAAAAACGGCGTTTTTCGAAAACCACTGCATGTCACGGAGACCAGAAGGCGCTAAGTGCGGCGTATCCTGCCAGAATCTGGCGGGCACTCATCCCGATAACTACGACAAATTGTTTCGTAATCGAAAACGGTGTTCATACACGCCTGACATCAGGCACAGAATGCTTTAAGGAAACTAATCGAACGCAGCGACTGGCGGGTCGCCGGCGGGATATCTGCGCTGTCACTGCCGCAGAAAGCAGCAATCTGCCTTCAGCGGCAGAAATGTGTCGCAGATCACACTTTACTGCCAGACGATGCTATCCATAAAATAATTTCGCGCAATAAGGCGCAGTTTCCTGCGCCCGATCATTTTAATAGCTGACGATGGTCACCCAGTTCGCATCCCGGCCGGCTGGCGCCTCGCCGACCCGCTGCAACACTCCGCTGCGCGCCTCAATCGCGTAGCTGCCAATAACCGCACTCTTCTCACCGCTCACCACCAGCCAGCGGCTATCGGGGCTGATCGCCATGCCGCGCGGCTGTTTCTCCACCGGCCAGCTGCCGATCAGCGTCAGTTTGCCATCCTGCTGATTAACACGATAACCGCTCACGGTACTGCTGGTGCGCTCGCTGACATACAGAAAACGCCCGTCCGGCGTCAGTTGGATATCCGCTGACCAGATGCGCGGCGTGCTGTCGCTGTAACCCGGCGGCCGTTCACGGCCATGTTGCAGATGATACTGCGCCGCCACCGCGTTGGGCGTTTCCGCCACTTTCACCAGATCGCCGCTGGCTTCGCGCCGGAACTGGGTAATGATGCCGCCCATTTCACCAATGTTGTACAGATAGCGATTATCCGGCGACAACACAGAATGGCGCGGACCGTTATCGGCGGCGGTTGCTACCTCCCCCTTGCCGAGGGCGCTCAACGTACCGTCTGCGCCCAGCCTGAGCTGCAGCACGCGATCGGTGCCAAGATTACCCACATAAGCGTGACGACCGCTGGCATCGACAATCACCGAATGCGCCGCATGACCGGTTTTATAGCTGCCGACCGGCGGCGTAGCGATGGTGCCGCTGGCTGTCAGGCGGTAAACCTGCACCACGTCGCCGTCATATGAGGCCCCCAGCAGAAAGCGTCCCTGACGGTCAGTGCTGATGTAGGGGTAACTGGCCGCAGCCGGCACGGTGTGCCGGTTGTTCAGCTCGCCGCTCTGCGAGTCAATCTGCCAGCTCGCCAGTTGCAGCGGTTTACTGCGAATCGCCGCGTACAGCGTTTTGTGATCCGCACTGAGCGCCATCGGCATCACTTTACCCCCGGCCTCAGTGTGGCCAAGCAGCTGCAAAGCGCCGCTGCGCGCGTCCAGCGTATAGCGCGCGATGGTGCCGTCGTCGGCGGCGGATACGTACACAAAGGTCTGCGCCAGCAGTGGCGCGCTCACCGTCATTGCCGCCAGCAGCGTAACGGTGCGCAGGCTGTTTATCATGGTGTTCTCCTTGATGAGGGTAATCAGACCCGGTTATACGCAGTAAAGCACGCGCCTGTTATGTGAGATTGCCCGACGTCACCTGGGCACTTCTCCAGCAAGCCAGGCTAATCAGGCAATTAGCGCGCCGGCGAACCTGATGTTTTGTCCAGGTTTGTGCGCGGGCTCACCTGGCGTGGCCGCGATGTGGTGCAGGATTTTGCGGTGATGATTCTGGCTACGGTGGGTATACCACACAACTGGCTGAACACCTGACAGCGCGTCAGGTGTTCAACCGTGTCACAGGTTTTAACCTGCCGATTGCGCGACAGGTGCACAGCTTACTGCAACTTCACGCCTTTGGTTTCTGGCGCTAACCAGACCACCACCATCGCGGCAAGAAAGGCGATCACCGTGGTGGCCAGCCCGGCGGTGAATCCTCCAACGCTGGCCACAAAGCCAATCAGCAGCGGCGCGATAAAGCCGCCCAGGCGCCCGCCGTTATACGCCAGCCCCATCAAAAAGCCGCGTGACTGCGTGTCGCCAATGATCTCGGCGAGGAAAGGACCGGAGCCGGCAAAAATACCGTTTACGCCAAAACCTGCCATAAAGATGGCGACCATCAGAATCAGCGGCTGAGTGGTCGCCAGATACATGCCGACCGCCACCGCACCGATAAACAGGTAGAGCAGAAACATCGGCCTGCGCCCCCACTTATCGGCCAGCAGTGAGAACACCAGGAAGCCAGCAATGGCACCGGTTTGCAGTGCCAGCACAAATTTCAGGCTGTGAAGAAAATCGAGATGCTTAACTTCACGAAGATAGGTTGGCGTCCAGGTGAATACGCCCCAGAACAGGTACTGAATGAAAAAGATAAAGGTAAATGCCAGCAGCAATCCTTTGAGGTTGATTTTGCCGGTACCTGCCGTTTTGTTCTGGCGGTGAGCGCGTTCCTGCTGGCGCGCCAGCCAGACAGGTGATTCAGGCGTGATATAAGCAATGACCATCATGATAAACACCGGCAGTGCGCCAATCATGAAAAGGTAGCGCCAGCCGCCGTTTTCCAGCCCGCCGGTCAGGGCCGTCACCAGCGCCGTCAGGCCAATCGCCAGGATCGCCCCCACCGGTAACCCCATTTGCATCAGCGCGCCACCGCGTGCACGACGTTCCGGACGCCATGTTTCGGCGATCAGTGCCGCTCCTGACGTCCACATGCCGCCCATACCCAGCGCACCGCAGAATCGCAGCGCAGCAAACGCCTGAGGATTGTGGGAGAACGCCAGCAGTCCGGAGAAAAGTGAATAGATGGCGATACAGATGAAGGCGGTTCTGACGCGTCCGATCTTATCGGCAACCAGCCCAAACAGAATGCCACCAATAATCTGCCCGCCTGCCGTGGTGCTGATAAACACGCCAAGTTCTGTTTTGCTGACATCAAATACCACGCCCAGTACCGGTAGTAACAGCGAGAGCAAAAACGAGTCATAGCTTTCAAACGTCCACCCTAACCCGCCCAGCGCCAGCGTCCTTTTTTCTGCCGATGTATACGAGATCGCTGCAGCGGACTCATCCTGCGCCAGGGGAGGCGCTTCATGCAGTGTTGATTTGATATTCATCCATATTCTCCAGGGAGGATAAGTGATAGCGTGCAGCCGCGGTGCGCCAGAACAGCTGTTCTCTTTCGGTCGGCGAAGCGTGCTCAGCCAGCCTTTTACAGGCATTCCAGAATACGCCGTAGCTGAACATCCCTTTGTCGACCGGGAAGTTGCTGGCAAACATACAGCGCCCGACGCCAAACGCGTCAACCAGGGTTTCAAACTGCGGCCGCCAGGCCTGCGAAAGCGTCAGAGAGTCGGGTGGCATGGCATGCTGGGCGAAGGAGTAGCCCATGACGGTCATGCCGAAACCGCTGATTTTGATGCTCACGTTTGGCAACGCCGCCAGCGCAATGATGGCCTTTTTCCATTCCTGAAAGGTGGCATCCCGTTTGTCGGCATACGGCCCGCTACCGATCGGCCCGCCGCAATGGTCCACAATAATGTGCAGTTCGGGTAGCGCCCGTGCCAGCTCAGCGATTTCATCGAGTTGGGTGTGATAAACCCAGACATCCAGCGACAGTCCTTTGCGGGCCAGACATGCCGCACCGCGCCGGAATGCGGCACTGGCCGCCAGACCGGCGGGCGGCGTCACGGGACTGGATACCACGCGTGGGTCATCGTGCCAGGCCAGCGGATTACGCACCCCGCATAATCGTCCCCCTGAACGTTCCGTCATGCTTTCAATCACCGGCAGCAGGTCATCGCCAGCCAGCAGGCTGGCACCGCCGACAATCGCTTCACAGCCTGCCGCCGCGCCGTAATGGCCGCTGTCAAACATTGCCGCAACGCCGCTGGCAAACTCCACCTCACCGACGGGTTTGAAGGCCTCCGGTCCGTTACGGCGCAGCATTGAACGGCATTGAATGTAGACGGTGGAGAGTATCCGGTGGCCGGACGTTTCGATATCGTGGCTGAATTCAGGCGCCAGATAACGCCCTGACTGGCGGTCCCATAAGTGATGATGCGCATCGACCATCGGCAGGTCGGGCATCAAAGCGGGTTCATGATGCAGTGCCAGCCAGTGCTCTCTGACAGGCAGATGCGGTGCGTTAACGATCTCCATAGTATCCCCTCTTAACTGCCTGATTTAAATCAGGTCTGAAACGCTGCTGGCGTGCCTCATCGGTGAAGCAATGAGTTGCACCAGATAAAACACAGTTTTACATAGTAAATTGACTATAGATTCACCGCATAACCGATAGCCAGCAAAAAGGGGATGTTAATGATGTAAGTAAGATGTTAATCACAAATGTCCTGCTACACCGTCAGGTTTCAATCTTTGGTAGTAGCGTCACCTTCAATATGTGTCGCCTCGTCCTGACAAACAAGACTACGCCTCTCGGGTTTTAAGCGCTTTCAGGCGCGCCGGAAGCGCCCGCTCTGTCGCTTTGCGATGGTAAGGCGAAACCTTACGCCAGCTTTGGGTTTCCCCACGGGTGCGTACGCATCCTTCGCACCAGCCGGTTTTCGTATCAAACACACAGAGATCGATGCACGGCGATTTTGCGGCCATATCCAGCCTCCTGGGATTTGGATGTCGATGTCGGGGTAATCAGTTGCAGGCGGCCCGAAAGCGCCGTAAAGTGGGTTATATACTATACCCCAGTATAGAACATGATCAACCGGAGACAGTAATGGCCCATACCCTGAGAAATCAGAAAAGCTTACTCACCCGCATTCGACGTATAAAAGGTCAGGCGGCGTCGCTGGAAACCGCCGTCGAATCGGGTGAAGAGTGCCTCAAGGTACTGCAGCAGGTCGCGGCAGTGCGCGGCGCTATTAATGGCCTGATGAGCGAATTGCTTGAAGGCCATATACGCGAACATTTGATGAACGCAGAGGCTACGCCGCAGGCGCGAAGTGAGGATCTGGAAGAGATCGTGGCGGTCATTCGTTCTTACCTGAAATAGAACCTCAGGCACGCAGCCGGCTTAATGATAATTATCGGGAATAACGATGCTCTGGCTAATCTCAAAATACGCGTTAACCGCCTTTATGGTGGTACTGATCTCAGAAGCAGCGAAACGCAGCGATCGTCTGGGCGGCCTGCTCGCCGCTTTACCGCTGGTCACCTTGCTGGTGCTTATCTGGATGAAAATAGAAGGACAAACGCAGGAAAAGATTGCCGCTCACGCATGGTATACGTTCTGGTATGTGGTGCCGACACTGCCGATGTTTATCCTGTTTCCGTTTTTTTACCAGCGCGTCGGCTTCTGGCTCACGCTACTGCTCTCCTGCGTAATTACCGTGGTGTTGTTCGCCCTCTGGGCGCTGTTGCTGAAGCGGTTTGGTATCATTCTTATGTAGACGCAAGCCGCATCAATCATCCATTTCCTTACCAATCATTGGCTACACTTGCTGTTTTACCCGCGCAGAAACAAGGAAATGCTATGACTCAACACGCTTCACTCAATCACGCCTGGCTGCTGGCGTCACGCCCGGACGGCGAGCCGGTGAAAGAGAACTTCCGCTTTGTCGAACAACCGCTGCCGCAGGTGCAGGCGGGACAGATGCTGCTGCGCACCCACTATCTGTCGCTCGACCCATATATGCGTGGCCGCATGGATGACAGCAAATCCTACGCGCCGCCGGCGCAACTCGACCAGCCGATGGTCGGCGGCACCGTATGCCAGGTGGCGGAATCGCAGCATCCGGACTTCAGCGCCGGCGACTGGGTCCTGGCGGCCAGCGGCTGGCAGAGCTATGCCCTGTCCGATGGCACTGGCGTGACTAAAATCGGTCATCTGCCCCATCCGTCCTGGGCGCTGGGTATTCTGGGTATGCCGGGCTTTACCGCCTACATGGGCCTGATGGATATCGGTCAGCCCAAAGCCGGTGAAACGCTGGTTGTCGCCGCCGCCACCGGACCGGTGGGTGCCACGGTCGGTCAGCTCGGTGAGCTGAATGGCTGCCGCGTCGTCGGCGTGGCCGGCGGTGAGGAGAAGTGCCGCTACGCGATTGACACCCTCGGTTTTTCCGCCTGTATCGATCATCATCGTGACGATTTCGCAGAACAGCTGGCGGCCGCCTGCCCGGACGGTATCGACATCTATTTTGAAAACGTCGGCGGCAAAGTATTCGATGCCGTCTTCCCGCTGCTCAACACCGCCGCGCGCGTGCCGGTGTGTGGCCTGGTGTCGGGCTACAGCAGTCGCGAACTGCCACCCGGCCCCGATCGCACGCCGCTGATCATGGGCGGGATTCTGAAACGCCGCATCCGTATGCAGGGCTTCATCATCTTCCAGGATTATGGCGATCGCTATCCGGAATTCCTGCAGGCGATGACGCCGCTGGTCGAGCAACAAAAAGTGTTGTACCGCGAACACATGGTAGAAGGGCTGGAGCATGCGCCGCAGGCGTTTATTGACATGCTGAAAGGCAAAAACTTCGGCAAAACCGTGGTGAAAGTGGCGTAGCCAGCGGTTCTCTCCCCGACTGTAAATCCGGCCTTAGTGTGCGAGCACTAAGGCTTTTTTGCGCTTTGCTTAACCGCTATTGAGATATAAGCCCTCCGCGTGCGCATGCGATGATGCCCTCCTCTATCCTCTTCTACCGGAGAAGTCATTATGTCGCTGACCTTAGCCGACTCCGCGGCGCTGCCGCGTAAAGTCAATACGCAACAGGCGGAAGCACCGGTGCCATTACCGGCTGGCGCCGCGCATATCATTCGCGACGATGCGGAAGCTATCGCCGTAGCCCATCAGTTGGCGGCCAGCTTCGCGCGCGAGGCGGCACTGCGCGATCGTGAGGGCATTCTGCCCCTCAAAGAGCTGGATGCGTTCTCGCAAAGCGGCCTGTGGGCAATGGCCATCCCCAAAGCCTGGGGCGGAGCGGGCGTGTCGTGGACCACCGTGGCCAGGGTGATCGCCATCATTTCAGCTGCCGATCCGGCGCTCGGTCAGCTGCCGCAAAACCATCTGGCCGGTGTGGCCCATCTGCTGGAAGACGGTAGCGAAGCACAAAAACAGGTACTGCTGAGCGAGGTACTGGCCGGGCTGCGCTGGGGTAACGCCTTCTCGGAGAAGCATGGCCGCACGGTCGCCGATTTTCAGACGCGCTTTCGGCGTGACGGTGATGAGGTCGTGATTAACGGGGAAAAATTTTATGCCACTGGCGCGCTGCTGGCGCATCGAATCCATGCCGTGGCGCTGGACGAGCAGGACCGGGCGCATCTGATTGTGCTCGATCGCGACACGCCAGGCATCAGCGTCATTAATAACTGGTCGGCCTTTGGTCAGCGCACGACGGCCTCCGGTACCGTACTGCTGGAGAATGTCCGCGCCCCGCTGTCGCGCGTTATTCCAACCTGGCAGGCGTTTGAGCGGCCAACCGCTGCCGGGCCGATTTCACAGATCATTCAGGCGGCGGTGGATGTCGGTATTGCGCGCGGCACCATTGAAGACACCCTGCAATTTGTTCGCGAACGCTCGCGGCCGTGGATTGACAGTGGGCAGGCACGCGCTGCCGATGACCACTTCACGCTGGCGGCAGTCGGTGATTTGAAAATCCGCCTGCACGCTGCCGAAGCGCTGCTGTGGCAGGCCGGTGCAGCGATTGACGCCGCGCTGACGCAGCCCGATGAGACCAGCGTGGCACGCGCGACCGTGGCCACCGCCGAGGCCAAAGTGCTGACGACGGAGATCGCTCTGCTTGCCGGTAACAAACTGTTTGAGCTGGCTGGCACCCGCGCCACGCTGCAGGAGTTTAATCTGGACCGCCACTGGCGCAACGCG